>NZ_LATL02000145.1 GCF_000972705.2 Limnoraphis robusta CS-951
GGAGAGGTTCTAAGCAAATGTTTATCGACTTTGAAACAGCCCTGGGGGTGGGGCGGTTTAAACAGTGAACAGTGAACAGTGAACAGTGAACAAGTACCGTGCAGGTTACAAGCGATTGCTGAAAACACTGAGAATTGATAACTGTGTAGAATTTAATAGCAAAATCGATCCGTTCCTGGCTCTTTTCTGGGCTGTTCTTGTCCGGTACGAACTACTCCAATTAAAGTCGAAATAATCACACAA
The DNA here is from genome assembly GCF_000972705.2 of Limnoraphis robusta CS-951. The sequence goes on from NZ_LATL02000145.1 coordinate 244, forward strand.
CGTTTTGACTTTTCTAAGTTTTTGTGTTTGAGTCCTAAGCGTCCTTTTGCTTGTATAGAAGTTTGGGTACATTCATTACTGGGATTATAAACTGGACAGCCTTTATAGTTGAATAATGCGCGATAATAATTCGTGTCAGCAGTTGTAACTTGGTTTGTCGCTGGGTTAATTTTGCGGAGGGTTGTTTCATCTTGTCCTTTATCAACTTCAACACCGCGAGGAAGCGTTTCCCAAGCTGCATCAGAAATATTAGCGGGTAAAATATTCGGTTGATGAACGGTTAGTTGAATTCTACCATTTTCTTCTCGAAACGTGGCTTGAACAGAGGTTTTCTGACGTCTGGCTTCACTTTGAGCGCTTCGCATCGCCCAATACACTCGGGTTGCACCTGTACGCAGTTGTTGACGACTAATGAAACCCATCCAAGCGGGAACAGCTATTCCAGCAAATATACTAATTAATCCAACAACTAATAGAATTTCAGTTATAGTATATCCAGTGGTATATCTAACTTTTGAACTTGAGGCGAGGGAGGTAAAAGGCTTACGAGAAATCTGGCGATCGCATTTTAATCGCGTGTTTGGTTTCATTGAGTTGCAGCCCTGATTCAGAATTAAAAATGATTAATTCTATCTTACATCAACTCTTAATTAGCCGGGCATCCGGTTTGATTATCATCACCCTCAGCAGTTATCATTGCACCTAATATTTTCACAACTTTTACACATTGTCTGAAGCCCATTATACCGCTTCCGATTTTGCATTATTGGCAATCACTACCTTCAGCCGTTCTCATTGCACCTAAAATGGTTTCAACAATCACACATCGTTGACTTGATGAATTGGTACTTCCGGCTGGAGCAACTACAATTTTAAAGGGTACGTTTGTATTTTCAACTGCTCCTATATGATTAAAGGTAATTTGAGCTGCATCTGGAGAAAGAGTGATCATTTCCTCTTGAATTTCACCGCCTATATCTAACTTTTGTGGGTTTACGCCATTTAAAGTATATGTTGGTGGATCAACTGTAGGAGAATTGAAGTTGAAAGTAACTTCTACATTTTGCTTAGTTCGTTTCGCTTCTGCTTGTGCGCTTTGCAACGCCTGTGACACTTGATTATTAACGGCTCCTACTCTTTGACGGCTCACAAAAACATCCCAAGCGGGAGCAGCGATCGCTGAAAAAATTCCAATCATCACAACGATAACCGCCAGTTCAATTAGAGAAAATCCTGACTCAGAGTGATGAATTTTTCTTAGGTTTTTATTTCTGAAACTCTCTCTTAAAAAATAAGTTTTCATGGCTCATTTTTGGATTCTAGTTTGAGTGAATACGGTTTATCTATGTTGGTCTAAATTGAAACAGTTAGCTCAATCTAATCTAATTTCAACTAATCCCCACCCAAGCGGCTGATTCCCTTAACAGTTGTGCTATATGTGGGAAAATAAGCTGTTTTGTCAGCATTGTAAACAATATCATTAGCATTGGTTTTAAACCGACGCAAAGCATTTCCTCTCAGAGAGATATAGGCTAAGTTTTGCTCGGTATCAACGCAAGCTAAAAAGCTGTTAGAGTTGGTCGTTAGAATCTCTGCGGTAGTTGAACTGAGTATATTTTGACAATTGGGTGCAGCCGGAACATTAGCCGTACTCTGATCAATGTAATTGACTAATACTTCTGGAGTTTTAGTATAGGCTTCTGCCGTTTTAGTCCAGGTATTTGGAGCCTTTTTAAGATCATCGGGTGCTTCAAACCCCGCATCTCTTCGTTGGCTCTGTTGACACTCTGTTGAATTGGGTTCACACGTACCTCCGCTCCAGTCTACACCATCTTGAATTTGAAACCGAGCAATTCGAGAGGGACATTGAGCTGCGGCTGTACCTTGAGGCTGACACCAAGTATTGTCATTATTCCCTTCTATCAGGTAGTAAGCTACCAGAGACAATACAAAGGTATCGTTACAGTCTCTATAATTATTATCAACACAGTCAACAGGTTGATTGGTGGATACCACAGGAAGGGCATCCTGAATCAATTGTCGTTTCCAAAAGACTAGGATGGGAGTTCCATTTGCGACAGTAGGAAGCTGATTAGCGATCGCCGTCACGCCTGTTTGATTGTAAATATGAATCGCCTGACTAACATCCTCAGTAATATAGTCCAATGCTGTTTTCATTTCTTGATCAGTCGTTGTTTTGACTTGTTCAACGCGATCGTCATTGAGAATACTAACCACAAATCCCATTAAAGGAGATATGATTAAAAATGTTAAAATTGCTCCAACCAATAACTCAATCATCGTGAACCCACTATCATTTTTAGTCGGTTCTGAATATTGCAAGTTAGAGTTTCTTTTTATAACCAAAAATCGGAGCAGGCTTTTCATCGTAAATTCTTCCTTTTATCAGAATTGGGGTTATTGCAATCGTTGCTGAAGCGCTTCAAATCCTGCACCATCGGGTAACACTTCTGTTGTCATTGTTGTTAAAGGCGCTTGAACATTGCCCAAAGCCGTTGTTATACTCGTTGTTTGTCTATCTGTACTAAGCGCCCCAACTCCTGATGAAAAAGAATAAGCACGATAAACTCGAAGTCCTAGCGCATATCCGTTTGTAGCATCACCATTCAATATAATTGGTTGAACAACCATATCTGCTAAACTGTCGGTCTGACAGCCCGGATTTTCATCAAAGTTAACGCAAAATAACTGATTGTTATTGTTGCAATAACCATCTTCAGAAGTACAGTCTGCATTTAATTGATTAGCTTCGGGTGCATCTAATGAGGTATTACCCGGAAAATTAGCAACGGTTGGATTGGCTTTAAGAAAATCGAGGTAACTTCTGCCGGCTTGGGCGGCCAGTTCGATTCTTTTGGCTTGGGCGCGGGTTCCAACTGTCCAGGCGATCATCGGAGCAATGGCGCTCGCCAAGAAGGACACGATCAATATTGCGATTAATCCTTCAATCAGGCTATAGCCGGACTCGCTAGAACGAGAATAACTCGATTGTTTTTTCAATGGCATCATCTTGTTTTCCTCCTAGAACTCCTAACATCCACGACGGGGTAAATATGAATTATTTACGGCGTTTGCACCTGCACCTTGGCCTGATGTATATCGCTTGGAACATAATAAGCTTTCTACCCAAGGATCATCTCGATTAACTTCTCGGAAGTATTCATTGGGTTCGATACTCGAAGGTCGAACGGTGAACAGGTCAGTAAACAAGTCCGGTGGCTGAGATAGTAAACCCACGTCGAAACCCCAAGCCCGGTTCGGTGCAATGAAGAAGGGAGTACGACCACCCGAGTTCCCGGTTCTGTAGGTTCGCCAGTTATTGTTACCGTATATTGTCGCTGGGTTGAGGTTATTAACGTTTCTCAAAGACTGATATGGTGCTGTAGCGTAGTTGCTACGACCGATCTGAATGAACGAACCCAGAATATTGGTTGTGTTTTTATTAGGATCAACTCCAAAGTTTTCGAGGAAACGAACCAAGTTTTGCAAACCTCCGTTAAACTCATTGGGTCGTGCGGGAGTATCACCCGTTGCCGCTACAAAGTTATAGGTTGTTGCATTCGCACTTCTGGGCAGCCACCAGGTATTTAGTTGAACGTTTTGACCGAGAGGGTAGTTGTTCTGAGGATTTTGTATGTCAGTCGCGTGAATTTGCAGAACGGGTACTAACAGGGGTTGCTGAACGGTTGTACTGTATGTGCGTGAAGTATTGAGGTTAGCTGGGTCGTAATACCAGAGTGGGTTAACACTCCATCTCTTGTTATTACTTGCTGGATCACGAGTTTGAAACCATAAGCTATTAGCTGTTGTTGTAGGGCCTGTTGTGCCGCTATTAAAACCTGAACAGCTCTGATTACTATATCGAGTACCTGCTGAGTCACTATATGTACCACCTGCTGAGTCATAACAAGCAATACTACTGCCATTGATCCCCAAAGGAATAGGACTACTACTATCAAGTTCTAGCTCCTCACTACTGTTTCTTAAAAATGCTACACGACGAGGAAAACGTTGATATTCAGGTAGAGGAGGAACAGCAGTTGTACCAGACCCCTCAATATCACCAGGATAAGTGATACTTCCGATCAAACCAGATGCTGGGGTCGTACCTCCACTACCATCAATCACAAACCAATCATTTGGCTGACAAGCAGAGACAGGCAACTTCAAGCACATCTCCATCACATATTCTGAAAATTGCACTCGACGCTGAACCGGAGTCACAAAGTTATTGAAGTAGGAACTGTTCGCCCGAAAAGTCGTATTGTTGCTACTGTTTTGGGTGCTGTAGCGTACATCAAGGTAACTTTCAGCGAAAGTACCATCCTCATCGGTGTCGAATAAAGCTCCACTACTTAAGCCATTCACGGCAAAATCGTTGTAAGCATTGAAGCCATTCAGTTCGCGGGCAGCTTTGGCTGTTACTTGTGTTTCTTGGACATTTGTATCGGTGGGATCGCCATTTCCATTTAAGTCAATGCCGTAGGTTGCTTCACTGAAAGGACCCCCGGAAATTGTATTATCTCCGTCCAAGTCATAACCGAGAATAACGTAGTTCCCCACATTATTTCTCAGGTCAAAATCTCCTTCGTTGCGGAACCCGAACCGGAAACCTCGACTCAGATCGTTATCATCTCTGGTCAATAAACTAATCGAATCAGCAATGATAGTTGCAGAACGCCAAGCATCACCCCGGGTACAATTTGGTAGGCGGTTGTCATTGGGACGACAGGCAAATTGATCATTAAGATTGGTTCGGTTATAAAAGGTTCCCTGCCAATTGTTCGCGTCTACTAATTGATTAAATTCCTCGACTCTCACGATCTGGGGATCTTGACCAGGAAGCGGCACGCTTCTTCCTCGATGTAAGTTGAAATTGCCCCAAATGTAGGCGGGTGCATTGGTACCAAAAATCAAACCTTTCTCTTGCAGTACATCATCTGTACTACGTGCGTCATCGTTATGACCGTCTCCATCTCCATCATTTCGAGCCAGTCCCTCTCCATTGATCAGCAAGATGCCATTAGGACGACGGCTCGGATCAATAATAAAGTCAGCAGCACTTTGCTTGAGAAACGAGGGATTACTTTGGTCAGGTAATGCGTCTTCACGAGAAGCGTAAAGAATACCGCTCAAGGGTAAAAGGTATTCTCCTCCAACGCTCGGCCCGCTCGTCACGGTTTGAGCGATCGAGGTATTTCTCAACAGATCCAGATCGATTTGGGTCGCCCGAACTTCCAGGGGATAGCGATCTTCGAGAGGATGACGGTAGTTTGTTGTTAGGTTTGGGCTATTGGAGCCAGTAGCAGCAGTACCGTCAGGGTTGACGAGAAGGCTAAATGTTTCATCAACATCAGTAGCAGGATCATTCTCATCTAGTGCCTTAACTTCTCTGGCATCCAAGAAGCTAATCTCGCTGATCGCCCCGTGAGGAATTATAGAATTATCAGGCCTCATCGAGGTCAGCGTTACTTCTTCTGCTCGGGTAATGGCTAAAGCACATTTGGCAGAGTGAACCGCAGCTTGCTGTGAAAGGGTTCGAGTTCCGGTATTGTTGAGAGCCTCACGTAATAGGGGATTTGCTAAACGTCCATCGGGAAAAATATAGTTTGCTTGTCTCACCAAATCCGCATCACTATCGCCGATCCCACGTGCAGGCGCCCAGGGATAAACGATACCATTGTTGGAGTGACCGAGAGGATCATCATTCCAGGTCCCGGTCAAGTTTAGACTACCGGAAGTTGCAGCATTCTTCGCAGTTAAAGCATTTGTGGGATCGTAGAAGCTGCTAACACAGGCGATCGGTTCTTGTTGAGTCAGTGTTGGGTCTGTTGTATCTGGAGTTGTATTCTCGGTGTAGTGATAAACTGCCGTTGCCCGCATCCGCAGATCGCCCCTGGCATACTGAGCGTTACCGCTTGGTGCGGTTGTCGGTGTCGTTACCCATTCGGAAGTCGTATCACTAATAGTGGTTGTGAAGTTTGAACGGGGCGAACCATCTGCATTGTAAAGGCTACTGTTGTCATAGACTTCAGAGCTTGGTACTCGTTGATATGAGGGGGGTGTTGCTCCATTACCCATTAAAGGAGGAAACATCGGCATTGTATCCGGCCACACCACGTTGTAGGTATTACCTCCCACTGTCATTGTCGCGGGAACCGGAGGAGGCAAAAACGATTTACTGCGATCGTAAATTCCCGCACCGGTGATCACCCGCAGACCTCCATATGCGCCCTTTTTGGGATCGTCCGGTTGTAAGGCGGCACGTTGTTCGAGTTCACCATCGCGATCGATCACGTCAACCTGCGGTAACGGCTGAACTTGAGTTTTTCGGTAGCGGGGATTGCCCGTATCAGTCCAGACGGCACCTTGTATGTTCATTGGAGCATCGGCACCTTTCCAAGAGCCGTCGTAGAAATAGCGGGCCGGTAAATTATTTCCTACGGCAATGCGATCGCCAATTCTCTGTTCCCCGTTCTCAAATTTGGGATCATCTTTGGGTTCGGTAGCGGGAAGTTGGGAGTTGAGCGTGATACCCGTACCATTAGCGGTAACACCATCATTTTGAACCGGAAGCATGGCAGGATCTGCCGGCCCCTCCTCGTTATTCGTGCCGTAAGCGTCAACGGTTGCGGTTGCTGGCGTTCCGGCGGCTACCTCTGCAAAAGGTACTTTTCGAGTTCTTTCTTGAAAATGTTCTGCATCATTGGTTCCAGAAGCTCCATCTAAAGCTTCAATGCGCTGTTCGTAAGCCTGATTATTGTAGAGAACCTGCGAGGCACTGTTTCCAGTTGAGTCTGTATTGTTGGTTAATGTGCTTGCCGCAGGTGTTGCTCCGGGTCGAAATAAGTCTACATCGACATTTCTCGCATCGGTACCATCCACAATCCCGACGACAACATTACCTGCAACTGTTATTTTACTGTTTTCTGCTTTGTAGAAGCAGGAGGCTGGAGCGCTGACTTGATAGAGTCTAATCGGGTCTCCACCGCGAGGAGAAACTAGCAAGTTACTGTTTGTAACAATCCTTCCATTTAAGTTAAACGTCGGGGAGGATGAAATATCTAGATCGTCTTCGTAGACAACAGCGTTATTAGATAACGGTTTTCGAGTAAAATCTTGTTGATATTCTAGGGCAAAAAAACCTGCCGTACCTTGATAAGGTTCGTAATCTTCTGGTCCAATATTATTCTTAATAACCAAATTTTCGTTATCAATATCTTCCTGGGTAATGGGTACTGTTGTGGTGTAGGTAAAGAAGGCTTTCTTTAAGTCACCTTCGATTTTTTCCCAACCGCTCTCACCCACCAGACCCGCAACTGTGGTGATACTCGCACAGTCAGTCTGATCTAAGTTGATAGGAGATGTCCTCGCATCAATTGGACTTCTTGCTCTTTGAGCGCCATTATTGGTAGTATTAGTTCCAGGTGTGCGGAGGTAGATACCGTAGTAGTTGAAACTATCAAAAAAACCGTCATTATCTGTGTCTACCGGGAAGCGCCAGGCTGTTTTGAGTTGATCCCGATTTTCTAGGGGTTTACTAACATTATCAACATCGTTATCTATACCATTGTTTTCGGTATCGTATTCAATGACCAGGCGCTCCTCATCTGGTAAAGTGTAAAAGTCCTGATTGTTTTGGGGATCTATTGCAACAAGAGCCTCATAAATTAATGACTCGCTCGGTGTTTCCCGAGGTGGTAATAGTCCGTTACCTCCGTTAAAGAGAACATCTTTTAATTTCGCACTTGCCCGATCCAGGGCGGGAGATGCTGCGGCTAAAACGGCTTCATCTACTCTACGATACTGAGCCATTTGTGAGCGTTGAAACGATCGCAGGGTAATCGCTATTGTTAACAATACCACCACCAATAACACCATTGTAACCGTTGGTAAAACAAACCCCGCCCGACCGTAGCGATCGCGTTGGTTCATTTTCATCCAAGTTCTCAGAAGCGATCGCCGGAATCGTCTGACGGTTTGGCGGTAGAATTTTTGCATTGCCATCAACAGTAATTGAAAATTCTGGATCATTTTGCGCGTAGACATAGACGCCTTCCTGACCTACAGCCTAAATAAGTTTATTAAGAGTGGTTATCGAGCCGTTGCGTTCCCCATACTTGCGATCACTAATATCTCTCACCCAGAATTCAGATCAATTGTAGAAAATTGAGATTTATTGTTTTATTCTGCACCAATCGAGGGATTTCTCAAACCCGGAACGCTAACAGGCTCGGTGTTGGGTCAGTCCGAGGAACAGGCCCTCAACTTGTCTGACCCCACAGTTAGAATGGTAGCAGCAATCCCAACTTCACAAGTGATTTGCCTCACTCTAACTGTCAGTATTCCCCATTTTGGTAAAAAATTGATCACCTCAGACGCGATCCTCACCGAAATATCGGCAAGTTCACCTCAACCCCCCGCTCCTCCCAGGGCTGTTTCGCTCGTCGATAAACATTTGCTTAGAACCTCTCCCCCAACCCCTCTCCTACGAGGAGAGGGAAATGGTGTCCCTAATGGGACTATTATTTAATGGAGAGGGGAGTATTTTTTTATTATTAAATGTCTAAAACTATTAATTACTCCTCCTTCCAAATAAAAAACTTTTTTCCTTTTCCCTCTCCTTGTAGGAGAGGGCTAGGGAGAGGTAGGGAAGGGGGTTGGGGGGTTAGGTCATCAAATTTCTGGTTGAGAATGAAACAGCCCTGGCCCTAACCCCTCCTCAACCTGTCAATTCAATTCGCGCTAAAATCAACCTATTCTCCCCAATCCTACTTTCCCAGGTTGCAAAACATGAATCAACCCCCTCACCTGGAACCCCCTTACCCCCGTCCAAACGCTCATACTCCCGTTTATAAATGGTTCACCGATCCTCTGAGAGTATTACCGGATTTTCTAATTATTGGGGTTCAGAAAGGTGGAACAACCTCACTCTATAATTACCTGATTCAACATCCTTGTATTTATCCGGCTTATACCAAAGAAGTTCACTTTTTTGATCAGCATTTTGACCAGGGTTTGACGGAGTATCGCAGCTATTTTCCGACGGGGTTTAAAAAGTATTATCAAACCATATTCAAAAAACAAAAGTTTATCACCGGAGAAGCAACTCCCTATTATATCTTTCATCCCTTAGTTGCTCAAAGAGTTGCCAAAATCTTACCCAATGTTAAATTAATCATTCTGCTGAGAAATCCTATAGACCGAGCTTATTCTCATTATCAGCATGAAGTCAAGCTGGGCTTTGAAAAAATATTATCCTTTGAAGATGCAATTTCCCAAGAAGACGAGAGACTCGCAGAAGAAGTAGACAAAATGATGCAAAATACCTCGTATAACAGTTATAATTATCAGCATTATTCTTATCTTTCACGGGGAATTTATCTCTCTCAAATTCAAAAATGGCAAAAGGTTTTTAAACCCGAACAATTTTTAATTCTTTCCATTGATGATTTGTTAATAAATCCAACCCTAGTTTACAAAAAAACACTCGATTTTTTGGGTTTGCCTGAATGGTATCCTAAAACCTTTGAAAAATATAACCGGAATCAATATTCAACGCTTAATCCAGAAACTCGACAAAAATTAGTGAATTATTTTCAACCCAAAAATCAACAGCTTTATGAATATTTAGGTATTCAGTACGATTGGGATTAATAAATAGAAAAAACACAAAGACACAGAGAATACTGAGAGCAAATCTTTGTGTTTTTGTGCCTTTGTGGTGAGTTTATCCTTCACAAAAATGTCCGAATGTGTTTTGGTAATGTGTTTTGGTCCGGCTAGAGATTTTCTCAATCTTATCGCTTTTTCGTCACTACACATTCAGAATCTGAAATGGGTATTAGTTTAAGATGCGCCGCCAATATGAATGTCTCGCACTCGTACCGGAACACAAGCATGAGTCATTTGGGCGAGTTGCATGGGTTCACCTTTTCCACAGTAACTTGTTCCCAATTGTTCCCGTTCAGACTCAGGGCCAATTGCATCAATTTTATTCCAAAATTCTGTGGTCATGGCGTGATAGGGGACATCTTTTAACATTCCCACAACTTTACCGTTTTTCACCTGCCAAAACGCATCGCCTCCGAATTGAAAATTTCGCCGTTGTTGATCGATAGAAAAACTGCCAATTCCATCAATTAAAATCCCATCTTCAGTATCAGCAATCATCTCTGCTAAACTCGCAGTATGACTGTCATTTTCTCGCCCTGGTTCTAAGCCTAAATTGGGAATACGAACCATCGGCACACTTGACCAACTATCGGCATAAGCACAACCATTACTGCTGACTCGTCCGAGTCGATAAGCGGTTTCGCGATCTGTTAAATAATCCACTAAAATTCCGTCTTTTACCACATACCAATCTTGCGCCGGAACGCCTTCATCATCATAACCCATTGTACTGCGTCCTCCTGCTTGAGTGCGATCGCATTTAAAGTTCACCCAAGGGGCGGCATATTGGAGTGTATTCAGTTGATCGGTTGTGGCAAAACTGGTGCCTGCAAAGTTAGATTCATAGCCATAAACCCGGTCTAATTCCGTTGGGTGTCCGACGGATTCGTGAATCGTTAAATAGAGGTTTGAGGGCTTTAAAATCAGCGTTGAACGAATGCCAGACGGCCCTGTAGGAGCGTTAACTTTTTCTATCGCTTCTTGGGCGACTCGATCAATTTGATTGTTTAAATCAGCGATATCAATATGTTCATAACCCCGGTTCAAAGGCGGACGTTCATAACCGCGACTTTGTGCATCTCCATTAGCAATTGCGGTACAACTAAAACTGGGATGACTGCGGTAAATGGTTTGTTCAATTACCGAACCTACAGTTGAAGCAAAGAGTTTATCTTCTTGGGTAAATTGTAGAAAAGACATGGCTTTTTTGATGCCTTGTTCTTCGTAGGCGAGTAACCGTTCATTGATATTCAGTAAAAAATCGGCTTTCTCAGCAATGGGAACTGTAAACGGATCAATTTCAATCGGTGTAATGTAGCTATCTTTGTACGCTTCAACGGGAACCAACTGCACGGGATTTTGTAGAGAAAGACGGCTTCCTTTGGCGATATCAACCGCTAAATTGACAATTCGCGTCACTTCTTCGGGTGTTTTTCGATGACTCGCAGCGAACCCCCAAGCGCCTTTGAGTAGAACTCGCACTCCAAAACCTGAGCTAATATTATCTTCGATCCGACTCAAAGAGCGATCGCGAGCAAAGAGGTTTTGTTTACGATAAGTGCAGAAGCGAACATCTCCATATTCACATCCAGCTTGACGAATTAAATCAATAGCAAGCGTCGCTAATTCTGTTGTTGTTTGGCGAGTCGGTGCAAGTACCATATCGTGATTTTTGAGTTCTCTAAATATTGTAGTTTATATATGTTAAACCTTTTCAGCCGATTTGCACAGTTTCAGGGTAACATTTAGGGTGAATTTTCGGTAACAAGACTGACACATCAACCCGGTTTCTCAAGGGAAATTAAACATTTCAGGCTTTGATCGCCAACAAGAAACCCGGTTTCTTTAGCATCCATTCTAAATTTCATCTAAAATAGCATTAAACCCCCCAAGGAGTCTCACCCATGACTCAAACAACACCGAATCAAGTTTACCAGGATTTCGTTGTTCGGTGGATGAACTGTTTATTTAGTTGAATTTATCAACTAATATTATGTCCGGTTTATTAATTCTGTTATGGGGTGGGGCGGGTTTATCTAAATCTCTCAGTAGCAATCAAAGATATTGTAGAACCCGCCCCTACAGAATAATTATTGATTAGTCGGACATCATATAATTTATCGTTTAGATTGGGGGTCAAGTGCATCTCTTAAACCATCGCCCACATAGTTAATACAAAGAACCGTTAAAAATATTGCTAAACCCGGAAATAATGCCATGTAAGGAGCCGTTTCAAGATAGTTTTGAGCATCAAAAAGCATTCGCCCCCAAGTGGGAACATCGGGGGGAAATCCTAATCCTAAAAAACTCAGCGTTGATTCGGTAATAATCGCATTTCCGACGGCTAAAGTTGCAGCAACAATAATCGGACTGAGAACATTGGGGAGAATATGAACTCGAATTAAACGAGAAGGTTTTGCACCAATCGCTTTCGCCGCCATGACAAAATCCATTTCTTTTGTTGTTAGAAAACTGGCTCTGACTAACCTCGCAACAGACATCCAAGTTAACCCACCAACCACCAATACAATTAACATAAAAATGCCAACTTCTGGCCCTGCAATGGCTTTCATCGGTTCTCGAAAGAGGTAAATTACTAATAATAATAACGGAAGTTGAGGCAAAGAAATAAATAAATCGGTGATTCGCATCAATACACTATCAATCATTCCCCCATAAAATCCTGAAATCGCTCCGATTAATGTTCCCACAAAAATAGCAACAATCATCGCCGCCACACCAACCGTCAAAGAAATTCGTCCACCTGCTAACATTCGAGCGAGTTGATCTTGTCCGAGATCATTGGTTCCAAAAGGGTGTTCCCAACTGGGCGGAGATGCAGAATTTCCAAAGTCTATTTTATCAATCGGTGTTGTATAAATTAACGGCAAAAAGACAACAGCAATAATAATTACAAGTAAAACTATTAAACCAAAAACTGCCATTTTATCCCGTTTAAATCGTCGCCAAGCATCACCCCACAGGGTTCGAGGTTTTGTGAGATTAGATTGAGATTGATTAATTACAGTCATGTCTAAACGTTTAAATTTACCTTAAGATAGAAAGAAGAACATTAGGAGAGAATCATCATGGTTTCTCAACTCGAATCTCAGACTTCTTCAGAGGTTATTTATCCCGAACGAGATGGTCAACCGATGTCAGACAATACCATTCAGTTTCGCTGGATTCTCACTCTTTACTATAACTTAGAGTGGCTATTTGCAAACGATCCGGCTGTATTTGTGGCGGGAGATTTGCTCTGGTATCCCGTTCAAGGTAATAATAAAATTCGTCAAGCTCCTGATATTATGGTTGTGTTTGGAGTGGCGAAAGGGGATCGAGGTTCCTATCAACAGTGGAATGAAGGAAATATTGCACCCCAAGTTGTTTTTGAAATTCTCTCTCCCGGTAACAGGTTAACAGAGATGAATAAAAAGCAGGTTTTTTATGATCGTTATGGGGTGGAAGAATATTATTTGTATGATCCTCAGAAAAATGATTTGAGTGGTTGGCTACGAACGGATGAACGTTTAGATGTGATTGATGATGTCAACAATTGGGTGAGTCCTCGATTACAAATTCGTTTTGAATTATCGGAAACTGACCTTAAATTATATCATCCTGATGGAAAATTATTTTCAACTTATTTGGAGATTCAAAACCAGTTAGAACAGGAACGTTTGCGAGCAGAACTTGCTGAACAACAGTTAGAACAGGAACGTTTACGAGCAGAACAAGCCGAACAACAATTAGAACAGGAACGTTTACGAGCAACAAGGTTAGAGGAGTTATTACGATCCGCAGGAATTGATCCTGAAAAAAACAGCTAATTGACGGGAAATATTGTAAAGGCGGGTTCTACAAAAATATATGTCTTCTCAGCAAGAACCTAGATAACCCCGCCCCCGTCTAGCGGTTTTCCCGACATTAATATGTAGGGGCGGGTTCTAATAAAATATATGCTTTCTCAGCAACAATTTACATAAACCCGCCCCCCTCTTCCTGTTTCCCCAACATTAATATGC
>NZ_LATL02000146.1 GCF_000972705.2 Limnoraphis robusta CS-951
ACATTGGCGAGGCAAACATTACCCCAGAAATGGGTGTTGGGGGCAACCATACCCCCATTAATTTTTTTATACAGGCGGTTTTAATCGCTCGTGTCGTTTTTCCTCCCCGCTCTTTAGACACGGGGCTTCCAAACTCCCGGAGGTTTCTCGTGATTGATTCGCTTTAAATAACGTAGGGTCAGCAACGCCGATCCTACGTCCTGTTCGTTTTCTCAGCCTGACTTCACTCAGTCGCGGGACGGGGAGAGGGGGTTGACAGGCTAGGCTATTTTTGGTAGGATAAGTATATTGAATAATGGGGATTAAGCAAAAATATTTTTTTCAAAACAATCCCATTGTTTAATAATACCAGAACACAGGCTCAAAAGTCAAGCGGAAAGGCGAAAAAAAAAGGCCGAATTTCAAGGAAAAAGCATTTTTTTTGAGGTGAAAGTGAGTTAATCGGGAGCAGGTGAACCGTTGAGTCGATCAAAAATATAACGGGACATTTGAGGAAAAATCTCTTCATCCTGGGCGTAAGCGGAACTATTGGCAAAAATGGCTAGGATATAGATCGCTTTGTCATCCATTGTTCTAACGAAAGCAACTTCCTGACGAGAATGACTGGTATAGCCTACTTTTGAGCCAAAATAAATATTAGTGGGTAAAGACTCACCTAAGAACCCTTCAATAGAGTTGGGTTCCTCATCTTTCCAAGCTTCAGGCTTCAAATCTCGGGTGAGGAGATAGGCAATTTTAGTCGAAGCTGTTTCGGAGATGGATTGTTTGGTGTAGATTTCATACAAGAGTCGAGCGGCTTGATCGGTGCTGAATCGGTTTCCACCCGCTAAAAATGAAGTTTTCCAGAGTTGAAAATCCCGTCCAGTCGGTTGTTCTCCCCAATTAGAAATGGGATAATTTTTAGTAGATAATTTAATCCCACTATAACCAGCTTCTCGGAAAAAGAGATTGACTTGATGACGCTTATTAATCCAAGTTTCTAAAGCTTTTCCCTCTAAATCCTGTCCTGATTTTGTAGCGGTAATGGCATCTAAAATCCGACTGGCTGAATCATTATCGGAAATTCGCATCATATTAGATAAATCAATATAATAGGCGGATTCATCTTTAATGACACCTGCTTCTGAATAGCCGAGGAAAGCGACTAACCAGAATAACTTAGAAACACTGGCTGGAAATCTGAGAATGGTATTGTTGTAACCCGCAAAGCTATGTGTCGCTGAACGACTGACATCAATTAAAGTAATCGATAAAGACTCAGTGGGTAGTTGTTTGCGTTTGGCGAGTTCAACGGTTTGATCGACAATCTTCTGAAGTTCTTCGCTATAAACGAGCTTGGGAGGCTGGAGAACATTGTAAATTGGGTGTCCATCTCGGGTGGACGGTAAAACAGGAACCGAAGGAGTCGATGGTTGAGACAATGACAGAACTGTTTTGACTAGGATAACAGCAGTCGAACCGATGAGTGCGATCGCGACAGCAAGTAATAAAACCCGAGCATAGTTAATCCGAAATCGGGGAGTGCGGTGTTTGGGATGAATCATAGAGCGGTGTAGGGACACCGAAGTAGGAAGACGATAACGGACTCGACGTTGAAAGCCAGATGACAATTTAGTACCTCTTGTAGGAAAAATTGAAATCCCCGTTAAACGGTATCAGGTTTTGATTTTTGGTAGAGCTGCAAGTGAACAGCGAATTGTAATAATATCCTAAGATTCCAGAAAAACAAACAAAAAGCCAAGAGCAAGGCTCTGGCTTTGTAATATATTAACTCCTGCGGCACCCGAATCGATATCTCTCTTGCTGATTTGTGATCAAGCGGCAACAACATCGCTAAAGTCACCCGCGAGATAACGTAAAATCGAGTCAACGGTTTCTTGCTTCAGCCATCCCTTGTGAACTGCCGTTTCTCCAAAACGCATTCCAGTTAGGTGTTGTTCGGCTAAGATCGTTTCAATTTGCTGATCATTAAGTAATTTAGCGGTTTTCAGGTAGTGACCGATAGGCTGTTTACGGGACTCCATTGAAATTTTGGGTAAGTGTTCAGCGAAAAAGTCAACGGTTTCCTGATCGACCAATCCCCAGTGGGATAAAATTTCTCCAAATCGCATATTGCTCTGTTCAGCCTGAGCATCCAAAACCATGCTGACTTGATGAGGAGTGATTAAACCTGCTTCTTGTAAGACTTGACCTAATAATGGCATCTGCCAAGTCGGTGTAGCAGAGGGTAAGAGAGAAAACTGAGGAGCGCGGTAAAGATTGAGACGTTGCTTGATCACTAACCACACGAAGGGAAGATCATCAACTAAATACCGTTTCCAGAGTCGCTTGGGTTCACAGGAGAGCCGATAGAGCCATTCAATGCCGAGTTCGCTCATCCACTCTGGAGAACGGGGTTTTTCACCCGCTTCAAAGTCAATGGAAGCTCCGATGGCGAGGAATACTCTAATATTTTTGAGTTTGTGCTTGTGCTTAACGATCCATTTTTCTTGCTTGGGAGCGCCTAAGCCAACGGCCAGCACCGTTGCTCCCGAATGGTTAACGCGATCAATTATTCTTTGGCATTCTACTTCATCTTTCTCAAAACCAAAGGGCGGGGAGTAGGTATCAACAACGATTTCCCGTCCGACAATGCTATTGATTTTTTGTTGGGCGCGAGCTGCTACGCCTTCACCCGCACCTAGAAGGAAGATTCTGGTATTTTCACAACTTCCATAATGTCTGTAAAAAGCAGGGAATAGATCAGAGCCGGAAATTTTCTCGCGAATCGGTTGACCCAGAAGGCGAGAAGCATAATATAAAACTTGACTATCGCAAACACGGTAATCTGAATTTTGATAAATTCGGTAGAATTCCTCGTCTTTTTGAAGATTAATCAGGTGGTCTACGTTGGGTGTGAACACAACACCACCCTGTTGACCTAACTTCTGAAGAAGCTCCTCTTTAGAAAGATTATCAATATGGGCATTCAGAATTTTAACGGTGTTCATAGGTGAAATTATTGTGAATTATTAAAGATAGATTGATGGCTCAGAATAACTCCGTCAATTAAGCAACCTAAACAGATCTATAAATCTTTTAACTTTTTTCAACATCTATCTTGAGTTATACACGTTAGACAGATATTTGAGAAAGCTTTTAGGTGCTAACTTTTCTGCAAGATTTCACTCAATTTTGGTGCTTTGCATAACTGAATTATAAGATCATTTATTGTAAAGATACTAGGTGTTTTTGTAAAGTTCCGACCCTTTATCTGTAAAGTTTCGGTAAAGAGCGAGTGATCAATTAGACATTGCGAAGAAACCCATATCATTGGATCTCAGTAGGTGATTGACATCCAGTATACACTTGCATCCGTATATTCCTCCGATTTTACTGATCTTCACGGTTTTGATAGACATCAGACATCCACCGCGATCGCTTTTGAGGGACACAGGGGTACTTCAACGGATGAAGATCCCTTGCATAAATTTGATGGCAATCCCAGATAAAACAGTACACCCTCAAATTTATCACTTTTATAATGCTAACCCAAGCGAAGCCAAGATGTCCCACTTGCTCTGTGCCTTCTCGGTTAAACTTAAAGCATCTTCGGGTTTCCAGCCCACAACAACAGCCAACTGAGATGCCACTACAGAGGAGAGCGAGCGCTGTGGATCAACAAATCAAAGGCTTAATTGAGCAAGTCTACCAATTTGAACGGACTAGCCCCCAAGCACGCAAAGCCCTAACTCGACTGTTAATTTTCGTCCAGCGACATCCGGATTTATACCGATCCTCCCATCCCGACTATTCGGAGGCTCTTAATCGTACCCTAGAATGGATGTGCAGAAATCTTCAAAGCTTTGAACCCCGTTCTGCTTCTATCGAACAAAGCCTGATTCGCTGGATTAATGGTTATCTTAAATGGCGGGTGCGAGATTTGTATAGTCCAGACAGTTATTATCAACGTCATGTTAGCTTCGATATTCCGATTATTAACCGTGAGGGAGAATCAACAACTTTGATGGATTTGTTTGTTGATCAAAAAACGCTCATCGGTATTGAAGGATGGATCGAAGGCATTCAGAAGGAAAGACGTGTCAGTATCGGGGATGCTGTTTGGGAATATATAGAACAAGATCCAGAAAATCTGCTCAAAAGTTGTTATCCCAAAAAACAACCCGAATGTCACTGTCAAATTTTAGCAAAACGATTACTTTTGCAACAACCGCCTCAGAAAATTTCTGAGATCGCCCGAGAATATAATATAAGCAATCAAACACTTTACTCTCACTGGAAGCGCAAATGTCTTCCGTTGTTACAAACAATTTCTGATCAAATTAGTCAACGCTTTGGACTTGAAAAATGAATCTAATTCTCCCTTTGACTTTACCTGTTCCCGTCAGCCAAGATGCTCACCGTTTCGCCCGACAATTTGCTCTAGAACAAGCCACTCCGGAAAAAGGAAAACAAGTTTATCTCAATACATTAGCGGTTGTGGCGCTGCGAGACTATCTGCGGTGGCTGTCAATTTCTACAGCAATTGATCAAGGTGATTGTTGGCAGCCGGCGAAAAGAGCGATGTTTAATGTAGCTGACTTGGTTTTACCCCATTTAGGCAAACTGGAATGTCTTCCAATTTTACCCAACCAAAACTATTTAGAAATTCCGACAGAAGTCGCTGATCAGCGTTTAGGTTATATTGCCGTTCAGTTTAGCGAGGAACTCAAAGAGGTTGAATTATTAGGGTTTGTTTCAGCCCAAGAAATCAGCCATCCTCCAGAACCGATTCCACTCAGTAAGCTTCATTCCCTTGATGATTTGATTGATCATCTTAATTGGCATCGCAAATGGACGAATTTGTGGCAAGATCTTTCTCAACCGGAATGGCAACCTCTCGAACTGTTACCCTCTCTGAATACAAGAAGTTTAAAAGCAACAAGACAACCCATGAGAAATTTTTTAAAACTTGAGTCTTTAGAACAAAGCTTTATTCGAGGAAAGGTGATTGAATGGGAAAATAATAACACAAAGTTAGCCTTTTTGCTAAGGGTAAAAGTCAGTGAACAGTCAACCGAAGAAGTTCATGTTAACATCAGACTTGATTCCTTTAGTGAAGAGTCAACCGAAGAAGTTGACGTCAAAATGGGAGTTAATTCCCGTTACTCCTTGGGAGAAAACACTTATTTGCCTGCGGGCTTGGAGGTTAGTGTACTCGATGAATCTGGAGTCGTTTGTATGCAGAATAAAGCCGGAGAAGCCGATCAGTGGATTGAATTAGAATTCGGGTGTCAACCGCAGGAAAAATTCAGTCTACAAATTCTTTTAAACGAAAATAAGATGATCGAAAATTTTCAGGTTTAAACAATTTAACAGGGGGAACTATATGACAGTTATCAAGGTTTTAGTTTTTTGGGATCAGGGAGTCAATAAATTTCGAGTTCGGCTGGCTCAGAGTGATGGTCAAATTAATTCACTGGATGGTTATTTGCCTGCTTTACCGCCTCACTTAGAAGCCTCACAACCGCAACTAGAATCCTCAAATTTTCGTCAATCTGCTTATAGTCAATGGCAGTATTCTTATAGTCAGTTTGAAGCCGTTCGTAAAGTTTCAAGCCGGATTAATCCCAAAAAAATCCTCACGGATTCGGAAGCTAGAGAAATCACTTCTCAGCAAAAAGAATCAGTGATTAAGAGTTTAAATGAATGGCTAAACTGTCAGGATTCAAGTTGGCAACCGATTCGAGATGAATTAATTGCGGTTCTCAGCCACTTACAAAAAACTGGACAGGAAGCCCGTCTTTTTCTGGATACAGAACATCCTCAACTGCGTCGTCTTCCTTGGCAAGAATGGGATTTATTTAAACATCGTTTTCCTCAAGCTGAAGTTTCAGTTCGTCTGCAAACAAGCCTAACAAAAATTCAACCAATTCGCCAAGACGCTCAAGTTAAAGTGTTGGCTGTTATTGGTAAAAGTGATGGCATTAATACTCAGTTTGATGAAGAAGTGATTAAAGCGTTAGAGAAAAAAAATGCACAAGTCACGGTTTTAAAGCAGCCCAAGCGGGAAGAACTTTCAAAAGCCTTGCGAGAAAAACAAGGTTATCATTTATTTGTTTTTTCGGGTCACAGTTCTTCCCGTGCCGATGGTACAATTGGTAGTATTGAATTAAATGACCATGACAAAGATTCCCTTGAAATTGAGGAGTTTAAAAGTGCGTTTATAGAAGCAATTAAACAAGGATTACAACTCGCTATTTTCAATTCTTGTGATGGTTTAGGACTCGCCCACCAACTGGCTGAGTTAGGTTTACCTCGAAGTATTGTGATGCGAGAACCTATTCCTGATGAAGTTGCGGTGAAGTTTTTGAAGTATTTTTTTGAAGAATTTACGAACAAAAAATCTCTTTTTCATTCTATTCATCTTTCGAGAGAACGACTAATCGAGTATGGTTTTGAAAAGTCTTATCCCGGTGTGTCTTGGCTTCCTACGCTTTGTGTACAGGAAGTAACGCTTTCAACATCACTAACTTGGCAAGATTTTATTAAACAAAAACCACTCCATGAAGCTTGGGTAAAACCGTTGGGGGTAATAGCAAGTTTAGCAATTGTGACGATTGTTGCTCAGACTTTATACAGAGTGATACGTCAACCTGATCTGATTCCGTTATCCCCTTCGCTAGAAAATAAAATGAGTCAAGGTGAAAAACTTCTAATTTCATCTAATACAAACCAGCATAAAGAAGCAGGAATTGTTGACTACAAGAATCAAGATTTTGGAGGCGCAATAGACAATTTTATTAAAGCACTGAATAAAAATCCTAATGATCCGGAAACCGTCATTTATTTGAATAATGCGATCGCTCAACAAAAAGTCGTAACTAATACGGGAAAAAAAGTTGAAATTGCTGTGAGTGTACCCATTAGCAAGGAGCCTAATGTTTCGCAAGAAATGTTACGGGGTGTCGCTCAAGCTCAAACTCAGATTAATTGTGGTTTACAGGAAGTTCAGCAGGCTATTACACAACTGCAAACACAATTTAACTGCTCAAAAGGGATCAATGAAACCTTTTTACAGGTGACAATTGCTAATGATGAATATCAGCCTGAAGTTGCAGAAAAAGTCGCTCAAGCTTTTGCAAAAAATCAAAATATCTTAGCGGTAATTGGTCATTTTTCGAGTGATATGACACTAAGGGCTGGAGAGGTTTATAATCAACAGAAGTTAGTGGCTATTTCTCCCACTAGCACTTCAGTGGAGTTGTCTAATATCAGTAGTCCTTATATTTTTCGGACGGTTCCAAATGATAGAGCAGCTGCTCAACAGTTATTTGAATATATGCGTAAACAACTCGCAGAATATGCACAAGTAGCGGTTGCTTATGTTCCCGGTAATGCCTATAGTGAATCCCTGTTCAGTGAGTTTGAGAAGTTACTTTCTTCTAATTCTTTTGTTCATAAGTGTGACTTATCGAGTAGTTTTTTTAGTGCAGGAGACTGTGTAGACAATGCCAAGAAGGAAGGCGCTCAAGTATTATTATTAATTCCAGCGACTGATGAAACGCTCACTAAAGTCATTGGAATTATCAACAATACCAATGGAGATTTAAAACTTTTAGGGGGAGATTCTGTCTATAACCCGAGAACTTTAAAAGATGCAGGTGAACAGGCTTTCAAGGGAAGTCTTGCAATAGCAGTTCCCTGGCATCGTAGCCCATACTCTGATTTTTCCCAACAAGCTCAAGACTTTTGGAAAGCCTCTATAAACTGGCGAACAGCAACTACATATGATGCCACTCAAGCTATCATTCAAGCCCTAAGTGAAAGCCGGGAAAATTTCAGTCGTCGTCAGCTTCATCAAAAACTTTCGAGTCCTAATTTTTTTGCTAAAGGAGCAGAAGGAAAGATTTATTTTGATGAGTATGGTGATTTTCAATCGACTGAGAATGTGTTAGTAGAGGTTCAAGAGAGTGGAAAAGAAAACTATATCTTTGAAAAAATTGAATAAAACACTTATTTTCCCTCAAGTTTAGAAGTTCACAGTACATTAATCAGTTTGGAGATGCTTATATGAATGTTACAACTAGAAAAACCAAGCCGTGGGTTGAGTTAGAATGGGATTGTCAACTCCAAAAAGGAATCTGTTTGCAAATGTTAGTAGATAAGGATAAAATCATTGAACCCTTTAGGATTTGATTGTATGAATACTTCAATGACCCTGATCAAGCTGCAACTCCTCGAAAGTTCTGAACCCGGTTTTCATGTCAATCTAACAATGCTAAAAAGTCAGGAAGACTTTGATTCGATTAATGGCTTTCTTGCTGATCCACCTCCAGAACTCGAAACCTCATTAAAAAATTGGCAGGAATCCTATTTTCAACTGGATGGAGTTCGTAAAATTTATACGCGAATTACTCCGATTTCTATTGTTTGTTGTTCTAGTGCTGAACAAAGAAATGCCGTTAAATTTCATCTCAATCAATGGCTGAATAACAGTGATCGTCGGTGGCAGATTTTTCGAGAAGAACTCATTTATCTGTTAAGTAAACTCAGAAATTCAGGTGGAGAGACAGGTATTATACTTGATGTTAATCAGACTCAATTAAGTCGTTTACCTTGGCAAGAATGGCAGTTGCTTGAATCTCATTTTCCAGACACTGAAATAGCAATTCGTGTGAAAGGTTCAGACAAAATAAAATCTCCTCCAAAATCGGATAAAATTAAAATTTTAATGGTGATCGGAACCCATGAGGGTTTAAACACAAATCAAGACTTGAACATCATTCAAAGTTTAGATCAAAAAGAAGCAGAAGTTACAATTTTAATTCAGCCAAATAAACGAGAGCTTTCAGATGTTTTTTTAAAAGAGGATAGTTACCATATTTTTGTTTTTTCCGGTCATAGTGGGAGCGATGAACAGGGAAAAATTGGCTGGATACAGATTAATGATAGCCAGAATGGTTCGCTCAGTATTGATGAGTTTAAAAATAATTTTAGATTTTTGATTGAAAAGGGATTGCAGTTAGCGATTTTTAACTCTTGTGATGGTTTGGGACTGGCTCATCAATTAGCGCAGTTGAATTTACCCCGTTGTATTGTGATGCGAGAACCTGTTCCCGATGAAGTTGCTATCCGGTTTTTAGAATACTTTTTTGTAGAGTTTACGCAAAATAAATCTCTGTTTAGCTGTGTTAATCGAGCCAAAAAATCTTTAGAGATGTTTGATTTTGACGATCAAAAATGTCCGGGAGCAATGTGGCTACCCACTTTGTGTATTCGGGAGTCTGCCTTATCAAAACCCCTAACTTGGCAAGGACTAAAGCAATCAGACAAATCTATAAATAAAGTTAATTTTACATCGATTAGAAAGCCATTATTAATGGGAAGTTTAGTGGTTTTTACAATCTTTTTATGGATTGTTTATGATAAAACAAGACCTAAACACCCAGCAGGTTGTCCTCAGAGTGCGGTTGTAACGAACCGAAAAACCAACAAAAAATCTAATCAATGTTTTGCTTATGTTGCCAATGTACCTGAAGGAAAAATCTGGCATGGAGGGAGTACAACTTGGGCAACTATCCGCAAAGAAGTTAATCCTGAAATCAAAAAAATATTTCCACAATTTGATATAACTTACAAAGATCATTTGACTTTACCTCCCGGTTCTAGAACGGGAATTGAAATGTTACTCCAAGGTCAATTAGTCTTTGCTGAATCTTCCAGACCCCTAAGAGATGAGGAACTACGAGAGGCAAGAAATCGCGGATTTCAACTGAAGCAAGTTCCTGTCGGAATTGATGCGATCGCAGTCATTGTTCACCCGGATCTAGAAATTTCTGGCTTAAGTATTGAACAACTCAAAAAGATTTATTTAGGTCAAATTACGAACTGGAAAGATGTCGGAGGGCCTGACCTAAAAATCATTCCTTATTCACGTCCAAGTAGCGGTGGAACGACACAGTTTTTTCAAGAAAATATTCTCGGAGAGCAAAATTTTAGTAAAAATGTTGAATTCATTCCAACCACAACTCAAGCAATCCGACAAGTCACTCAAAATCAAGCAGGAATTTACTATGCTTCTGCACCGGAAGTTGTCCCTAGCTGTGGTGTCAAATCCATTCCAATTCGTCAATCTACAGGAGAATGGATAGCTCCCTATAAAGGTTCACTGGTATCACCAGAAAACTGTCCAAAACAGCGCAATCAGCTTAATCTAGAAGCCTTTAGAACAAATGAATATCCTCTAACTCGTAAAGTATTTGTGATTATTAGACTTGATGATTCAGTTGATCAACAGGCGGGAGAAGCTTATGCTGAATTATTGTTAACAGATGAAGGACAAAAACTGATTCAGAAAGCGGGTTTTATTCCGCTTAGTTCTTTTTAGAGGTGAGTAGGCTTAGTCAAAACTTGGGAAGAACTCAAAAATACTGAATTTCCACAGGTTAACAGTACAATGTATCCTCATAAAAATCTTCACAGGAGATAGGAATTACATCTTTAAAACCCAAACTTTCGAGATAGGATTTCCAACCTGTGGGATGATCTTCAACGTGTAGATTTCCGAGTAAACAAGCAACATTGGCAATCCAAGGAAGGGTTGAAATCCGATATCCCTGCCAATTCACTGCTACGGATAACCAGTCGGGTAGGTTATTAATATCTAATTGAATTGAGGGTTCATAACTTGCCCTAAAATAGTAAATTTTGCCAATATTTGACATTTTTAACTGATTGAACTCCCGTCAACATTCGTCAAATTAACATTATAAATGACAAGTTACCGAACGTAGGAAGCCCCGTTAATATCAATCGTGGTTCCAGTTGTATGGGGGGATAAACCTGATGCTAAAAACGCCACAACATAACCCACATCTTCGGGAGATGCCATTTCGCCCATAGGAATATCTTTGGTTAGATTTGCTTCTCCATAGGTTTTAATTGCTGTATCAATAATCCGTTCAGTGCGAACAAAACCGGGAGCGATCGCATAGGCTAAAATATTATCTTTAGCGAATCCTCTGGCTATGCTTCGAGTCAGAGAAATCACTCCTCCTTTGGAAGCGGCATAATGAATATAGTCGGGTGTATCGCCTCGAAAAGCGGCACGACTGGCAATATTAATGATGATTCCGCCGCTTTGTTGCTGAAAATGATGAATTGCTTCTCGACACAAATCAGCCACAGCAATTAAGTTAACCTGAAGCGTTTGTTGCCAAGTTTGGTTCCAAGTTTCTAACTCATCTTTAATACTCGCGGGAATAATTATTCCGGCATTATTCACAATTACATCAATTTTTCCTTTCCATGAAATCGCCTGTTTCCATAACTCAATCGCTGCATTTTTCTCCGCTAAATCAGCTTGAACTAAATAACAAGCCTCTTCCCCTAAATCTTGTAAAATTTCTGTAGCTTTCTGCTGACTCTTTCCATAGTGCAGAATCACATCTGCCCCGGCTTGGTTTAATATTTTGACTGTAGCGGCGCCAATTCCCTGACTTCCGCCTGTTACCAAAATCACTTTTCCGCTCAAATCAATCATTCTTTTTTACTCACAGGTTGTTGCTCTAAATTTTGATAGAAAGCCAGTAATCATACAATAATTACTGACTTTTTAATCTCCAAAATCAGCTTTGACTGACAGCTAATCGAGTGAATAATCGACGAATTTCTCCCATCCAGAGAACCATAGAAGTCCCGCCAATAATAATCAGCCAGTGTGTTAAAGATAGAGGTACGGTTCTAAACACTTGTCCACCAAACTGTACAATGATAATTTGACCGATTAAAATCAACAGAGCAATGCCAATAAAATTCCAATTCGTGGCTAAATTAGAAAAAACAGACTCTTTCAAGCCAAAACATTTGGCGTTAAACAAATTCCAAAATTGCAACATGACAAACGTTGTAAAAAACAGCGAAAGTTCATAGGGCGTAGTCGCATTATCCCGTTGAATATAAAGCAAAAACCCAGCCAGTAATAGGAGAAAAATCGGCCCAACGGTGAAAATACTGATCGCCATTGGTTTAGAAATAATAAACGCTTGGGAATCTCGAGGCGGCATTTCCATCACCTTTTGACTGGGCGGTTCTGTGGCTAACGCTAAGGCAGCAAAGGTATCCATAATTAAGTTGACCCAGAGTAATTGAGTCACCGTTAAGGGTAAATCAATCCCAATAAACGGCCCTAACAAGGCAATCCCACAAGCAGCCACATTAATAGTTAGCTGAAACAGAATAAATTTCTGAATGTTTTGATAAAGTGATCGCCCCCATAATACCGCTCGTTCGACACTGCCAAAAGAATTATCAAGTAAGATAATATCGCTGGCTTCTTTACTAACAAATGTTCCACTTCCCATCGCTAAACCGACTTGTGCTTGGGATAACGCCGCCGCATCATTTGTTCCATCTCCGGTTACTGCTACGACTTCACCCATTGCTTGTAAAAGTTGTACAATCCGTTGTTTATCTTGTGGACGAGCGCGAGCAATGACTTTAGCATTTTTCAGCACAAATTTGGCAGTTTCATCATCCATCAAACGCAACTGTGAACCCATGATAAAAGCATCAGGACTCTCATCTTGAGCGGCAATCCCAATTTGTTGAGCGATTTGTTGAGCCGTCAATAAACTATCACCCGTGATCATTTTGACATCAATTCCCGCACTCAAACACAATCGTACCGCATCAGGAACTTCGGGTCGAACGGGGTCAGCAATGGCAACAAATCCCAACCAAATCATGTCTTCATGTTCTTCAAGATTGACGTCTTGTTGGTGCATTGTGGGTTCGGCAATATAAGCAAATGCCAGGGTTCTTTTTCCCATTGCTTCGTACAGTCTCAACTCTTCTATGAGTTCTTTTCTTTCTTCGGGTCGAATAACGCTCACGCCTGCGGGAGTCAAAATTTGATCGCAGTGAGAGAGTAAAATATCGGGAGCGCCTTTAATATGCAAAACAGAACGACCTGTAGAGGGAGAAATACCCAAAGTTGTCATATACTTGCGTTCAGAAGTAAATGCAAGTTGATGGGTGACAACAAACTGTTCGCGACTGGTGACATAATCAACGTTAAAATTGCCTAACCACAACAATAAAGCGCCTTCTGTGGGGTTTCCTAAAGGGTGAGAAGCTTCTCCGGGATGACGTTCTAAGTTG
Organism: Limnoraphis robusta CS-951; assembly: GCF_000972705.2. The sequence goes on from NZ_LATL02000146.1 coordinate 13,144, forward strand.
GCGGTACTGTTGGCGGTTATTGCTTCAATGAGTAGCGGATTTTCTTTAAGAGGAGTGTTCCATAAACAAGGAAAATCATAGTTACTAACCTGCATTTGATTGAGCGTTAAAGTCCCTGTTTTATCTGAACAAATCACCGTCGCCGCCCCAATGGTTTCGCAGGCGTGCATTCGTCGTACTAGGTTATTTTGTTTTGCCATTTTATCCATACTGTAGCCCAGACTGAGGGTAACACTCAGAGGCAATCCTTCTGGTACGGCTACTACAATGACAGCAACGGCAATCATAAAATAGGTGAGAAATTCAGCCGCAACAGAGGCGGGTATCCACTGCGTTGGAGAACCGGATATCCAGTTGAACCCGTAGCCGATTCCAATACTTGAAGCAAAAATGAGTAATCCGAATCCAAAGGTTTTTAACCACTCAATCCAGTTATTTTCTGCCAATTCCTCCGGGAGTTCGATCTCATATCCGGCTACTTCTAAACCATCATAAACGATGGGCAACCAAACCGGAATTAAAGCAATTGTTAGACTGATGATTAGGGAGCTAATGATGTACCATTGAGAGAAATTAAGAGCGAGTTCACCGGTGATAATTCCTCTAACAACCAAAGCAATATCAATCAAAATGGCGATCGCTAATCCTAATACACCGATGAGTTTGCTTAAGCCATCAAGTTGTTGATTTAAAGGCGTTTCAACATCGTTAGGATCAGCAACTGAACGAGCCGTTTTACCGATTTCAGTGTGATCACCAACGGCTGTAATTTGAAGAATACCATGTCCATCTGTGACATAGGTTCCCCGAAAAACCTGATCGGGAGGATAGGCTATATCTTCATGCCAATCATCAGAAGTAGCGAAGGCGACTTTGTTGACTGAGGCGGACTCTCCGGTTAAGTTTGCTTCATTAACTTTCAGGGAAACTGCATCTAAAATTCGAGCATCAGCCGGAATTTCATCGCCCAATTCAACCAAGACAATATCACCCACTACAATGTCTTTTTTGGGGACGGTTGTATAGCTATCATCTCGAATCACATTGATGGGAACTTCATCATTAATTTGATTGAGGATATTAAATTCTTGATTGGCTTTATATTCATTGATAAAAGCAACCGTTGTTGCCAGTATAATCGCTACAATAATACCAAATCCTTCGAGAGCATTTCCTTCAAAAATACCCACGCTAATGGCGATCACTGCGGCAACAATCAGAATCCGAATAATTGGATCATCAAACTTTTCTAAAAATTGTTTCCAAATGGGATCACGTTCTGGCGGTGTGAGAATATTAACGCCGTGAGTTTGGCGACTTGCCTCAACTTCTGCGGATGTTAGTCCTTTGAGGTGGTTCATGTCTTTTGCCGAATTTGTAAGAGGTTTTCTAGATAACGCTTGAGTGTAAATGCACGACCTTGACATCAATCGCTTCTGATTAGACAGATCGATGAATCTCAAACGAGGGAGGGTTTTCCAGTTCACAGTCTGAAGGGTCAGTCAGTTATGAATGGATAAAGTGCGGTATACTAACTTGTTTATTCAGCGTAGCAGAATTGCAGAAAAATTGTAACAGGGTGAACGTTTTTGCTCTAAGGTCATAGGTATAAATTCCTTATACTTACCATGAGCTAACCTAAAGGGAGAGAGGAATTCTTTTCAGCCAGTTCAGTCATTAAAGCATTTAAAAATTCAACGTTTTTCGCTCATTAAATTTCAGGTGATTTTTAACTTTCCACCCAATTTAGCCCAATAGACTCATTCTCTAAATTATTTAATTTTTTGGAAAAATAAACAGTATCATAATTATCAAAATGAGATTTTAACTGGCGCTTATTGATTGCTCTGTTTTTGCTCAAACACAATCACTAAATTGAGGAAATTTTTCATCGGGAGAACTTGTAGACTGATGATCTGTCTTCTGATAATCATTTTAAATGATCATGGGAAAATATATTTTTTTGTTAAGTTTTGCATTTTTGTTAAGTTTTTTGCTATATCCCTCCTTTCCCCAAGTTAACCCGGCTATTCCGGCTGAGTTTAGCTTAATTCAAACTGTTACTGGGATTAAACTTTATCGTAATCCTAAAGGTGATTTTATTCAAGTCATCGACCTGAGTCAAGGAGCATCTATTGAAGTGCTTTTAGGTGAACCCGTCGGGGAAGGGGAAGCTGCGGCTTATGGGGGTAAAAATCCTCTGTTTCAACGTCAAACGCTGCAACAATTTTGGTTAGAATTTTCTGAAACTTTTGGTGAAAAAGCATTTTCAGTTTATAATGGTCAGTTTTTTAACCTCAAAAACCCCAGCGCCTTGGCTTTTCCGGTTCAAGTGAAGGGAAAATTAATCACGACAGGTTATGCTGGAAATACTGAATTTCCCGGAGAAAAAGTAGTTTTAGGACTTGCAGAAAATCGGGCTGATATTCTTCCATTTTCAGAAGACAGCAATTTTCAAAAAGATTCATTTCCCTTTGATCACGCAATTGTTGGAATTCGAGAAGATGGCGGCACAAAAACCGTTGAATGGTATTCAAAAGATCCCTTAAAAGAACGACCCCGAACATTTATGGGTGTTGCTAATTTTGACCATATTTTTATTTTAACGTCTCCCGGAAAAACTCAAGGAGATGCCGCTAAAATTTTAAAAGCGTTTGGTGCAGAAAAAGTGATGATGCTGGATGGTGGGGGTTCCACTCAACTGATAATCAAAGGAATAGATTTTGTTTCTTCCACTGACGCAACACCTCGAACGATTCCCCAAGCCATAGGAGTATTTGAAGGCAAAAAAAAGGGAGAATAATTTTATTTTTCTCCCAAATATAAGATTAATTTTTGGATTTAATTCTTACGATTTTTCAGCCAACTATCAACAGAAAGAGAGTTAAAGCTATAACCCGATAACAAGATAAAAAAGACCAGACAGTAAATTAACTGTGAAGATGCTGTATCCCATTTCTGAAGTAAACACACGCCAAACATTAACGGCAACATTAACGTAAAACCTGCAATAATTGCATTACGAGTTTGAAAGCCAATAATCATTAAAAAACCAGAAATTAATTCAACAATGGGAATAAAAAATGCAGGAATTGCAATCATAAATTCAGGCACAGGTAATCCTTCGTACAAAGCCACTTGTGAGGCGACAAAGCCGGGAATATTGCCAATTCGGACTAACCCATGCACCATAAAGTTAATCCCAAATACCAGACGCAAAAGAGTATAAGCTAAGATGATATCCTGACGACGAAGGAGAATAGGAGTTTCGTTAAGTTTCATGGTTCAACTGAGAGTAGATGTTGGTTTTATTGACTGATTTCCCTCAGTTTAGGTTCAAATATGGCGATCGCAATTTATCCCCAACCTATTTTAAGTGTTGATTTAAAAAGGTAATGGTCTTTTTCCAAGCATCTTCAGCCGCTTCTGCATTATAACGAGTACCCGAGGGATTTGCAAAGGCATGATCCGCATTTTCATAGATATAAATTTCGGGTGACTTTCCAACTTGTTTTAAAGCGGCTTCAAACTGACGAACTGTTTCGACTGAAGGATTATTATCGAGTTCGGCAAAAATCCCTAAAATCGGCATTTTTAAAGCTTTAAGCTGATTCGGGTTGGTTTCAATTCCGCCACCATAATAAATCACCGTTGCATCCAACTCTTCAGGAAAGAGTAAGGCGGTATTCAGTGACCAAGTTCCGCCAAAACACCAACCAATACTCGCAATTTTTGGAGCTTTTTTATCTTGAGATAAATATTGATAGGCTTGACGAATATTGTTTTTCAAAGGTTGTTCATTATTTCGGGCTGCTGTGACTAATTCTCTGGCTTTTTCAGGATTGTCTGCAACTTCTCCCCCATACAAATCAACAGCTAAAGCCACATAGCCTTCTCCGGCGAGTCGTGAGGTCATGCTTTTAATATTATCATTTAATCCCCACCATTCATGGATGACAATTAAAGCAGGTAAAGATTCTTTTGCTTCCGTAGGACGAGCGAGATATCCGACTAAATCTTGATTGTTTAAACGTCCGTAAGTGACTGATTCTGTTTCTACAGGTTGACTCGGTTCAACGGCTACGAGGGGAGAAGAAAGGGGAAGATCATGCTGATGAGATCTCCACATTTGAGTAACACCATCTGGGGTGAGGCTATGACTCGCATCACCGGAATATTGACTTCCCCACAGAATTATCCCTAAAAACGTTAACAAAGCCAGTCCTAAGAATTTACGCATGAGAGTTTGATCCAAGTTTTACAGTTCAGAGTTTAGCGCATCCGGCTAATTTTTTCAGGGAATAGCGATGAGCCGCAATCACTGAACCCTCGAACATACCCTCACTCTAATATTGATTTAGATAAAAATAAAACCGGGGTAACAATAATTACATCTAAAAACAG
>NZ_LATL02000147.1 GCF_000972705.2 Limnoraphis robusta CS-951
CAACTCGGCAGGGAAGTTGATCAGGTCTATTGAGCAGTTGCGATCGCAAATAGCCCAAAGTAAAACCCCTAACCATGACGGCTAGGGGCAAGCATCACACCCTTCCTTACTGGAGAAAGCAATTGGAAAGAACTGTTCTTAGGTTAACAGGTGGCCGATCGCATTCCAATCTCAGCTAATCCCCTAACTTTCTGAATTTTTTGGGGTGGTAAAGGGTGCGATCGCTAAACAAGGGGGCCATTGAACTGGAAATGCGATCGCATTATTCATCTGGCTGTTCAGTCTTTGGTTGATCGGATGGCTTAATAATCCCTGCTTTCTGTAATTCAAGCATTTCTGCTAATGCTCCTTTATAAATCCATTCACCGCAAGCNATTGAGGCATCACTTAAGAATAATTTACTTGTAGGTTGACAATACCTGTACTCATGATCTAACATTTGTACACGTGTACATCAAAGGATGTACAACGTACACGTAAAGCGTCAGTACCTTGAAAATTAAGGATGTACAGGTATGTACAGTATCTCAGAAATTTCTCAGTTAACAGGTTTATCTGAGGGGCATCTGTCCCGACGAGGTGGAAAGTCACCTTTGTCCCGCGTTAAAGAAACGGTTACATGGACAGAGATTTTTAATGTCAATGAGGACACGGGAGAGGAAATGTTGACTGAGGAAGGCTACGGTTATCTGTTGGACTATTTAAGTTGTTGTGGGAAAGATGGCACTATGACCTATGAGGAATGGCAACGGTCAATCTCCTTAGAAAATGATCAACCCGTTGCTTTAGTCCCAGTTGAACCCTACCAGCCTGAACTTTCACCCGTCCCAGATGCTCATCAAGCCATCAACAATCTGAAATCCCAACTGCTAATCATGGCCGATGAAGTCGGAGTTCAAAACAAACAGTTTGGCGCTGAACTGGCTCACCGAATGTTCACCCCTCTGGCTGAAAGTTTCACCGTAACCTCTGAGGAAATTCTCAAGCGCTCATTCGGAGGGAACCAAAGTGCTTAATTGGCTTTTTGGTGGAGAAGCAACTCCCAGTAATGAACCCTATGAAGCGAAAATCATCAGTCAAGATCATTTGCAGATAAAAGATAAAGAGACTGGTGAAATCTCTAACGTTTATGCAGACAATTCAGTTCTTAATCGTCGCTGGAGGATTACGCGCAACGAATACTATAAAGACTCAGACGGTCAACTTCGTAAGATTTGTTCTTACGACAACAAAGGNGAGAAGCAACTCCCAGTAATGAACCCTATGAAGCGAAAATCATCAGTCAAGATCATTTGCAGATAAAAGATAAAGAGACTGGTGAAATCTCTAACGTTTATGCAGACAATTCAGTTCTTAATCGTCGCTGGAGGATTACGCGCAACGAATACTATAAAGACTCAGACGGTCAACTTCGTAAGATTTGTTCTTACGACAACAAAGGAAGTTAACTTTTTCAGTTCTTTGGAAGTAATGATTCACTTTCTACTCGGAAATAGCTTTATGCTCATCCTCTGGCTGTGGGCAAAAGCCGCCTCAATCCCGGTTAATCAGTTAGCATCCCAACACATTGATAAAGTGGCTCAAATGTACGCCAAGACGGAAATCTGGGATGAGAATCTAGCCGTCAGTTTTGCAAAAGTTTCGGCAATCGTTAAGGAGATTGATTAAATGTTTGGACTACGCAAGAAGCAAAACAGTTCCATCGGTTCACAGTCCATGAGTGAGGCTCAAAGCATTCTTGAAAGTGCTAATACAGCGCCCCCAATCAGCAACAATCAGTACAACTTTGCTGAACACTACCGAGGGAATTTCACCGGGATTGAACGCCTCACACCAGAGGAGGTTGAAGCCGCTAAACTGCAAGCCAAAGAGCTGAAAGAACAAGTCACCTTACAACGGGGAAAGTTCAGTGCTGATACCGACAGTTTGGAGTCCGTTAAACGCATCTACAAATCAGAGGAAAGTCACAAACGTCAACGACTGGGAAAGATTTTAGACGCACGGGATGGCGAGATTAAAACAGGAGAATATCTCAACGGAAAACTCAAACCCGGACTGCATGAACAGAACCAACGGCTATCACTTTCTCTGGTCAAAGGAGAGGCGTTAATTGGACGCATTGATGAACGGTTCCAACTGCGGCGAGAAAAGGTCAATCAACTGAAGGAAACGCTCTATGCTTAGTACCCGGTACGCTGACTTAATAGCCCTCAGTTTGGCATCATTTAATATTGCCTTACTGGTAGCCCGATNTCTATGCTTAGTACCCGGTACGCTGACTTAATAGCCCTCAGTTTGGCATCATTTAATATTGCCTTACTGGTAGCCCGATTGATTCAGCCTAATCTAGTTTGGTGGCAGTGGGTATTAGTAGTTTTACTACTCGCAAAAACCATCATTCTTGGGGGACTGCTTGTCTACTATGCTGAGTCAAACAAGAGCAGATTTCATCAAGTCAAAACCGCTTTTGTAGTGATTTCTGCAATCACAGGAGTGAATCTAGCGTGGCTCTAATCTCTATACCTGAAAGGATTGATAGACGAGTTAGTTTCTGGTTGGGTTGTACTGGACTGTTATCAGTTCTCTCATTGTCACCAAAGCTTGACATTTTGTTGAAAACAGTCGCATCCTCAACCGCTCTTGGTTGTAGTATCCTAGCCTACGACACCAACCACAAAAACAAACCCATCGCCATCAGTGAACGGCAACGGGTAGACAGTGAATTAAACGTGTTGACCGATTTTATCACNAACCACAAAAACAAACCCATCGCCATCAGTGAACGGCAACGGGTAGACAGTGAATTAAACGTGTTGACCGATTTTATCACAGCTCAGGAGACAAGCCAGACTGAAGAAATCCAGTATGATTTGTTAACCCAGATTGAGCAATTTTTCAACAGAGGTAATCGACAGTCAGAGCCTACTGTTGAGCAGTCATCCGTAGTTGAAGCGTCGCCTGTTCTCTCAGAGGTTATTGAACCTAAGTTAGTAGACGAACACGACAACAACTAAGTAGTTCATAGGGGTGTAAATCACCCCCTGATTTATTGCAGAACAGTATGAACGATGAGACTACTAAAAATTGGCTATCATCCAAACATCATTCTTGACAACTTAATCTGAGGTTGAATAATGGAAGATAAACACCTAGCATCAATAGCTAACTCAATTGGTCAAATTCATTGCAAGATAGTTGACTTAGCTAGAATATTTGACAACTACAACAAAGAGTTTAGACTGATTCGAGATGAGCTTGAAAACGTTGTTGAAAAATTCGACAAGTTAACAACCTTTAAAAACATTGGATTCAATGAGCATCGCATCTCTTTCTATAAATATTCTCCATCTTCTGAAGAAAAACCTAGTGAGTTATACATCAGCTTTGGGGCTGATAGTCTTGACCTTGAAGGGAAAGATGCTGAGAGAATCTATCAATGGCTTCAATCTACTTCTCAGTACAAGCTATGAATTCTAACCCTCAACAACAATTCTGGGACTGGGTAGAAAACAATATTGCAGATGCTTTAGGCTACCCAGTCTTTTCTATTGGTCAAGAAGTTTTGTTTGAACGCTTTGGTCANGGGTAGAAAACAATATTGCAGATGCTTTAGGCTACCCAGTCTTTTCTATTGGTCAAGAAGTTTTGTTTGAACGCTTTGGTCAAATTGTTGTAGGTGAAATTGAGTCCTATGTGATTGGCGTTGAAGAGGGCGGTGAAACCTCTCTCCAATATTGGCTCTGTTTTGACGGGAAAATTTGGGGAAACTGTTACTCACACGAAGAACTGCTCAAGCTCAACCCGATCGCAAACAATCTACCCCGCTCTAGGATGTACTATGACCGCCAAAATCCGACTAACTGCAACGGAACAAGAGATTGAGAACTGGAAGGCCTTCTTTGACCTCCTAGCCCGTGCCAATGTCATCCAATTGTTACAGGTCTCTGACAATTACAACGACTACAGAGGTCACAGCCAATATCAACGGGTTTACTTGGAAGCTGAGTTACTGGGTAATGTCAGTTCTGCTGAGGGGGTGATGCCGTTAGAGGGGAGAGAGGATGNCAAGTTAGACCAATGCTCGTAACAGGTATGTAACTTGCGACGAAACCTGATTCGGATTTTGGCGAAAGCTGATTAACTCCCATGTGAATCTGATGAGAATGCTTTAAATTAGTTGCGTTGTTTGTTGACTTAAGACAATAGCTTTTGATATTGTATTTCCTTAACCAGCCAATTTTAGGCTCAACAACAACACAGAGAATATACCTAGAGAAAGGCAGTCGCAGACTAAGGCAGAAACTGACCCCTACAACCCTAGATTCCACGCGAAGCTTGGTGGGGCGACAGGTACCCGGAAGGAAACCACAAAAGGTTTTGATATGGCACCTTACGACTGTTTGCTTGTGTGATAGAGGTCGGGGGGTCATGCAGGCGGAAGCTCTCTAAATCAAGTTTATCTGGGGCTTGACGACACGTATCGGAGAGTGTGCGGAGTTGCTGTGCCTAAAAATGGCTGGTTTTACTTTGCAATGTCCACAAAATCAACGGGTTCGGTCACAAAAAATAAACCGAACCCAAGAAATTCAAATGAAGCATAACCAGAATTCAGATGAATTATAATTCAAAATCATTCCAAAGTAAAGACCTTTCTGACAAACACTGCCAATACAGACAGAGACTAGNTGATCAGAAAACCGGAAAATATCAGTGCTGGACTTGTGGAGATACCAAGCTGATTGCTAAGATGCTGACGGCAAAAGAGAGAGAACACCGCGAATATCTCAACGGTCACTCCTATCACCCCAGTTCATCACGTCCTAGCTCACGGCAAAAGCCACTACCAACTGTTGAACTGGCAAGGCTAGCTGAACTGCCTAAAATTCCTCAACCCATCACCAAAGGCAATCAAGTTATCACCGTCTATCCCTACGCATCTGGGCAGGAAGTAAGACGCTTTGAGCAGTTTGAGGGAAGTGAGCGACTTGGTAAAAAAGTCCTACCCTATCACCAACAAGACACCAAGATGGTAACAGGCAAGGGTGACTTACCCTGGAATGCTTACCGGATTAACGAGGCAATCCGTCATGGTAAAGGTAAATGGGTGTTAGGCGTTGAGGGTGAGAAATGCGTTGAGGCAGCCCGTGAGAATCAGATTGTTGCCATCACCTGGCAAGGGGGAAGCTGGACGCTTGATGACATCTTAGCTGACCTGCTGACACTCAAACGCTCAGGAGTTAAAGGACTTCTCTACCTTCCAGACCATGATGAAGCCGGAACCAATAAAGCAGAGAAAGTCATCAAAGCAGCCCAACAGATAGACTTTCCCATTGCGNCATGATGAAGCCGGAACCAATAAAGCAGAGAAAGTCATCAAAGCAGCCCAACAGATAGACTTTCCCATTGCGGTCATTAACCCGGTTGAACTGTGGTCAGAGATGCCAGAAAAAGGTGATATTGCTGACTGGATTGAACAAGTTGAACTGACACCCGATGAACGGGTTAAACAGTTAGAGCAAACTGCAAGACTCATCACTCCACAACCGCAGAATCAACCCTTAGAACTACCAGTCAGTAATGTCAAAGGCAAAGACAATAAAGCAATTAAAATTGCAATGGAACGCGACAGAGCAAGACAAGTAATCGGTAATCAACTGAGGTTCAATGAACGCACCCGTGAGATTGAAATTTTCTGTGAAGAAACAGGCAATATGGGTGAACGTTTTGACCTGGAATTTCCAGACATTCAATTGGTTAAACACTGGGGATTAGGGCTTGAACTGAAAGAAAAAAACACCGAGGGTGTTATCCAAGAGATAGCGAAAGAAAACTCCTATGAACCTGTGAGAGACTACCTTGAGGAGTGTGCAGAACGATATAGAGACACAAACATCTTAGACAACCTGGCAGAAACCTTGTTTGGTGCGACTGAACCCATACATCAAACAATTTTCAGAAAGACGCTTATCAGTGCTGTGGCGAGAGTTTATGAGCCAGGATGTAAGTGTGAATCAGTGACAATTTTATTCAGTCCTCGCCAGGGGATTAACAAATCAAGAACTTGGCAAACGTTGTTTGGACAAGAATACTTCTGCGACAACGTAGGAGACATTTCAAACAAAGATGAAGTAGCAAAACTGCATCGCGTCTGGGGCTGTGAATGGAGTGAGCTTGAAAGCATTACCAGTAAGAGAGATGTGGCAAAAATCAAATCATTTCTCTCAACGTCAATTGATTTAATCCGTAAGCCTTACGGACGTGGAAATAAACCCATACCCAGACGGGCTATTATTGTCGGAAGCACAAACAGAGACGACTTTCTACGGGATGATACAGGCAACCGCAGATTCAATATTATTGAGGTTGACAAATCAGAAATTGATATTGACTGGCTCAAGGAACACCGCGATCAGATTTGGGGTGCTGCTGTTCATCTTTATAAGCAAGGGGAAAAATGGTGGCTGACCGCATCTGAGCAGAAGCAATCCAACGAGATCAATGAAGACTTCAGAGATGAATTGCCCCTAGAGCAAGAGATTGCCGATTTGGTTGCAGGCAAGGATAAAGTTACAACTCGCTGGATAATCGGAGAAATCAAATCTGTAGAGACGGACAGATACGCAGATCAAGATAAAGTCTCAAGAGTTATCAGCAAAGTTTTAAACCGACAAGGCACATGGAAACGCAAAAAGTTTAGGGATGATGATGGTAACTCTGTGAGGGGTTACGTCAGAGTCAATCAGGAACAGACAGAACTCTCGGTCGAGACTGTTCCACAGACTAGCGAAACAAATTCAGGAACTGGAACGCCTATGTGGAACGCCTCCAAACCCTCTCCTAGTAGTGATTCTGGCGGTCGCGTTCCACACGTTCCGCAAAAAAAACAGACTCCACAAGAAAATAACAAACCAGACACACAACCACAGCCTGAACCGATCCAAACTCAAATCAAGAACAGCCTCTCTGACGCGGTGATGTTCAAACGTATCAGTCAGAAAGAGTTCTTCAGTCGTTTCCCAGATCACCCAGAAGAAACAGAGGCAGTCATCAAACAAGCTGAGGCAATAGGTCGGATTTATCGCAAAGATGGCTACATTTACAGCATGAGTGAGCCCAAGTTAGACGCAAAAGACAGAGTTAAGATTGTGGATGGGCAATTCAAAGGTCGCTACGGCTCTGTTGACAGATACAACGGATTAAACAAAAGTCAAACCCATACCTACATTGTCCTAATGGACTTGGGTTATAAAACTGAACCTTTGATATTGCCAGAAAACGAGCTTAAACGGATTTAACCGTCAGNATTCAAAGGTCGCTACGGCTCTGTTGACAGATACAACGGATTAAACAAAAGTCAAACCCATACCTACATTGTCCTAATGGACTTGGGTTATAAAACTGAACCTTTGATATTGCCAGAAAACGAGCTTAAACGGATTTAACCGTCAGAGATACAACAAACAAGTAATGAATAATCCATCCAAACGCCGCAAGGGGCGGGTTGGAGTGTCATGTCATAATGGAATTCTACGGCTATCACTTCCCCGTTTTGTGTGTGGAGGTGAACGGAGATATTTATATTTAGGATTAAAAGACACTCCAGTTAACCGCAAGCTTGCAGAAGCAAAAGCCCAACAAATTGAGACAGATATTGTCTACGAGCGCTTTGACTCAACTCTTGAGCGTTATCGCCCACAAAAAACAGTCATTCCTGAACAGAAACCCAGTCAAGAAACCCTAGCTCAACTCTACAAACAGTACATAGAAACCAGACGTTCAAGTGTCAGACCGGGAACATGG
>NZ_LATL02000148.1 GCF_000972705.2 Limnoraphis robusta CS-951
CCATCAATTCCTACACTCGCCACACTCGCCCCACTCCCCCCACTTCCTGTTTTTTAGCGAACATTGCCATTGAGAGACCTGAGTATTTTTACTCAGTGTATAAGTTTGCTGACACGCCCTAAAATAAGAAAGGCTAAATTCAGGGTAATACTGCGATGGATTTAATTACCGCAATTGGACTGCTGGCGGGTAGTTTAACGACAATTTCTTTTTTACCGCAAGTGATTAAAACCTGGAAAACCAAATCGACTCGTGATGTTTCCCTGCAAATGTTCGTGCTTTTTTGTTCGGGTGTATTTTTGTGGATAGTCTATGGACTTCTGATTGGGAATATTCCAATTGTTGCCACCAATATTGTGACTTTTAGTTTAGCATCAATGATTCTATTTTTCAAACTAAAATATCGTTAATCCTAACATTTTAATCACGACAGTCTATCCTTGATAACCTCTGTTAATTTTCCCTGATTCATCTAAACTCGATCTAATTTTAACTTAACCTGTGAATACTTCTGTTTTCGACTCTGAACGTCTTCTGTTTACTCCGGCGACACCAGATATTAATGCCATTCCGATTATTTTTGCCTTTCCAAACCAGTATACTGTCGGAATTACCAGTTTAGGGTATCAAATTGTTTGGGCGACTTTGGCGTTGCGTTCCGATGTACAAGTTAGTCGGCTATTTACTGATATTTCTGAACCTCTACCCACCCAACCGGAATTACTCGGCTTTTCTGTATCTTGGGAACTCGATTATATCAATATTTTAGAACGATTAGAATTTCTCAATATTCCGATTCGTTCAATAAACCGAGAAGATTCTCATCCCTTAGTGTTTGGAGGGGGGCCAGTTTTAACGGCAAATCCTGAACCCTTTGCTGACTTTTTTGATCTTATTTTATTGGGAGATGGAGAAGAATTATTACCCAATTTTATCACCGCCTATCAACAGGTGAGAACAGCGAACCGTCAAACAAAATTAAAACATCTTGCTCAAGTTCCCGGCGTTTATGTTCCCAGTTTGTATCAAGTCACTTACGACAGTCCAGACGGAAAAATCACATCTATTGAACCAATCATAGCAGAAATTCCGGCAAAAGTTCACAAACAAACCTATCGCGGAAATACTTTATCTGCTTCTACAGTTGTTACCGAAAAAGCCGCCTGGGAAAATATTTTCATGGTGGAAGTGGTTCGCAGTTGTCCTGAAATGTGCCGCTTTTGTTTAGCCAGTTATCTAACATTACCGTTTAGAACCGCGAGTTTAGAAGCTTCACTCATTCCCGCTATTGAACAGGGTTTAAGCATTACGAACCGCATTGGTTTATTGGGGGCTTCTGTGACTCAACACCCAGAATTTTCAGAGTTATTAGACTATCTCAGTCAACCTCAATATGAAGATGTTAGGTTAAGTATTGCTTCAGTTAGAACGAATACTGTTACCGTTAAACTCGCAGAAACTTTAGCCAAGCGAGACACCAAAAGTTTAACCATTGCCATAGAAAGCGGAAGTGATAAGGTTCGTAAAATCATTAACAAGAAATTAGAGAATGAAGAAATCATTCAAGCCGCTATTAATGCTAAAGAAGGAGGATTAAAAGCCTTAAAACTCTATGGAATGGTGGGAATTCCCGGAGAAGAAGCCGAAGATTTAGAAGCAACGCTGGCTTTAATGAAACAACTCAAAAAAGCCGCTCCGGGTTTAAAATTAACCCTGGGTTGTAGTACCTTTGTTCCGAAATCTCACACGCCCTTTCAATGGTTTGGGGTGAACTCAGAAGCCGAAAAAAGACTCAAATTGTTAGAAAAACATCTCAGAAAAGACGGGATTGATTTTCGTCCAGAAAGTTATAAATGGTCAGTCATTCAAGCCGTGATTTCTCGAGGCGATCGCCGTGTCTCTCATCTGCTAGAATTAGTGAGAGACTATGGTGATTCTTTGGGCAGTTATCGACGAGCGTTTAAACAGTTACGCGGACAATTACCCGAACTTGACTACTATGTTTTTGAGAATTGGCATCTTGATGATATTCTCCCTTGGCATCATCTACAAGGGCCACTTCCAGAAGCCACACTGAAAAAGCATTTAGCTGAGGCAAATTCTCACTTTCAAAAAGAGTTGAATTTGACTAAAATAACAGTATAATAAAAGTAGCCTAATTCCAGGTTATCTTCGTCGGGGAATTCTGATGATTGATTTAGGGAAATATAACCTTTTAGGGGTAAAAGTCAATGCGATTGACTATGAAAGTGCTGTCAATCACGTTATGAATGCGGCTAAAAATCAGCAATCTCTGATTGTCGCCGCTCAACCCGTTCATGGTATTATGACGGCAGTTTTAGATAAAGCTTATCGTTATCGTCTGAATCGTTTTGATTTAGTTTGCCCCGATGGTCAACCTGTGAGATGGGCTTTAAATTTACTCTACAAAACAAATCTCAAAGACCGAGTTTATGGGCCTAATTTAACATTATATATCTGTGAAAAAGCCGCCCAACAAGATACAGGTATTTTTTTATATGGTTCGACTCCCAAAGTTTTAGAAAAATTAGAATCTAATCTCATCCACAAATTTCCCCATCTGAAAATTTGCGGTTCTATTTCTCCTCCCTATCGCCCTTTAACTATCGAAGAAGATGCTGCTTTTATCCAACAAATTCAAACTTCTGAAGCCCGAATTGTCTTTGTGGGTTTAGGTTGTCCTCGTCAAGAAACTTGGGCATTTGAACATCGAGATTTGTTAAATTGTCCGATTCTTTGTGTAGGGGCGGCGTTTGATTTTCATGCAGGAAATATTCCTCAAGCCCCCGCTTGGATGCAACGAGGGGGCTTAGAATGGGCGTTTCGACTGTGGCAAGAACCCAAACGGCTTTGGAAACGATATGTTTTCCTGAACCCGCTTTATTTAATTCTATTATTTCTGCAATTTATTCGGGTACTTCCGGTTGAAAAGTGGTCAAAGTAATTAACTTTAGATGTAATTAATAAGCCCCTTTGCGTTTTAATACCACTTGAACTGTTTTCCACAAAATCTGAAAATCTAGCAACAGCGACCAGTTATTAATATACATCACATCAAGCCGAAAAGCATTCTCAAAATCAATAATATCTGAACGTCCAGAAACTTGCCACAACCCTGTAATTCCGGGTAAAACATTTTGTCGAGCAAAGTGATGAGGTGCAAATCCTTCTACATCTCGCAGAGGCAATGGACGCGGCCCTACTAAACTCATTTGACCAATCAAAACATTAATCAGTTGGGGGAGTTCATCTAAACTATATTGACGCAAAACCTTACCGACTTTTGTAATACGAGGGTCATCTTTCATTTTAAAGAGAACACCGCCTTTAATTTCATTTTTCGCTTCCAATTCTTTCATCAATTGTTCAGCGTTAATCACCATTGTTCTAAATTTCCACACCTTAAAATGACGCCCTCGCAAACCTAAACGAGTTTGTTTGTAGAAAATCTGCCCCGGTGAGTCCAGTTTAATCAAAGCTGCAATTAACAACAAAATCGGACTAGCAAAAATCACAATTAATACCGCAACCGTTAAATCAAATCCCCGTTTCACCCAGAAGTCTGTACCGACAATGGCGGGTGTTGTAAACTGAATGGTTGGCATTCGACCAATCATTTCAATTTGAGGGGATTGATAGGGAAGTTCTAAGCCCACAGGTAACACTCGTAAGTTAATTCCGGCGGTTTTTAAACTCCAGTAAAAGGACATAGAATTGGGGATAGACTGCCAAGAACAAACAAAGACTTCACCAACTTGTTGGTGTTGAATCTCTTGAAGAATAGACGGCCATTTCTTTTGTGCTTCAATCGTGGATAAATCAATTTGACCTGTGATTTTAAATTCTCGATTACTAATCAGTTTGAGTGCAATTTTTGCCGCCAAAGTATCTCTGGGTGTTCCGATGAGAAAAATCTTCCGGGTGAGTATTCCTTTGCTGCGAACTTTTATTACTGCTAACTCAAGCACAAACCGACCGAATAACACAAAAACAACGCTAAAAAACCAAGCCAGTAAGAAAAGAGATCGAGAAAGAAATATACCCGGTTTATAAAGAAAAGCTAGTACAATGAAAATAATTTGCGCTAAAGTCAAACAACTGACTAAACGCAAAAAGCGACGACGAGTATCACGGCGACTATAAAGCCCTGCTGAGGCGATAATACTAATTGTCATCGCTAAAATGAGCAGCAGATAACCCGGTTTTTCAGGAGAGGAACCAATCAGATCAAAAGATTCTACACTCTGAAAATGTTTGTTACTAATAACAACCCATTTAGCAGTCAACCATCCCAGTGAAATAAAAGTGGCATCAAAGAGTAGAAGAATCAGATTTCGGACGAAGGCAACGGCTGATCCTTTGTCAAGATGAACTAAAATACTGGGAGCGCGTTGATCGTTAAATTGAGTGTTGTCAACTTTAGGATCATTTTTCTTTTCAGGGTTCGGCACATTTTTTAGCATGGTTTTGTCACTCTGGTTGAAAATTCATACAATTCCAATAAAGTTGATCTCAAAATGAGAAATTTACTTTTCTCGTTCCGCAAATAACAATTGAGAAAACAGATAATAGATCTACTCGTTGAAAATGCAACCCTGATGAAATTAACGAACCAAGAGAATCAATAGATCAGAATTGGAGTTTAGATAAACTCTAGCAAGCTCTAGTCGAGTTCAACTGTCAAATCAATAACTAAAGCATTGTTTTCAAGAAAAAATAGAAAAGATTTCAGGTCATCTCTGTACTGAACATTGACTCCGATCTCTAATATTTAGACTTGAGATTGTTTCCGGTAATCTTGTGAAGCTCATAGAGAGTTGAAATCGTGAAAATCTGTTGATATCTGTCTCGAATTCAGTGATCAACAATGGAACATCATCTCTATTTGTGCAGTAGAATTATCCATCCTTTGCTGTTCAGGGCAGGAACCATCAAAGTCTCCTCAAGACTAGAGCCAGTATCTCCCTAACTGGGGATGGGGGTTTTCCCACAATTCCCAAATCTGATCGCAAATCTATCATACCAAATCCGGGTGAATTTCCCACTCTTTCTAAGATTATTTAACACAGCTTTAACGATGAACAATTGCCCATCTTTATTGTCAAAATATAAATAAGTTTAATTTTTTGTTAACTCTTGTCGCAATCGGTAAACAATTGTATCGCGGTCAACTTGGTTAATAATCTCTTGAATCACCGTATCAATACCCGATTCTCCCCAAGTACAGCCTTGTTCGAGATAAACCTGAGCCGCTCGACCCACCGTATAAGTTCCATAGGCGGAAATTGAAGCTTGAGTGAAAGCAACACCCGCATAAGTCGAAATATCCGTCGCTAATCCCGCCGCACTTTTACCGAATCCTAATATTGCACCGCTTCCCCATTCCGCCAGAATCATTCCCCCCGCACTTAATAGAATTTTTTGTAATAGCTTACTGGCTTGATAATTGGTAATGGGTAAACCATATAAACGAGCCAAAGACCGAATTAAAATCAGATCACTGATCGCCGTCGCCAACACATCAATAACTGCAATCGGATTAATCGCGATCGCGATCGCTTTATACTTCGTAAACTGCCAAATTAACGCTTCCGCTTCCGTTTGTTGAAGTTGAATTGTTTGATGAGCAATCTGTTTTTCCGCCTCTCGCGCCTGAACCAAGGCATTTAACGCCAAAAGCGATCGCCCTTCTTGATAGAGAATATTAATAATCGTTTGTTTCAACTCATCAATTTGAGGGGGAGGAGTCTCCCATTCCTCAGTCACCCGACCATCAGGCCATTCCACCCGAACTTGAACCGCAGCAGGAACCGCCGCCACTCGCACCACCTCCACTAGAGAACTATCAGCAGGTTGAAATTCTCCCTGGGAGTTCAATTCCCAATCCGAAAACTCCAGATTCAGCGCATCAGTAGTCGTCAACCGTTGTAAATTCTGGTAAATAGCCTGCTGTTCTGCGTCCGTGTACAGGTCAATCTTATTAAAAACAACAATCAGAGGTTTTTGAGCCTTTCGCAACTCACAGAGCGCTTCATACTCCGTGCGAGTCAGATCACCCGATACCACANGAGTTCAATTCCCAATCCGAAAACTCCAGATTCAGCGCATCAGTAGTCGTCAACCGTTGTAAATTCTGGTAAATAGCCTGCTGTTCTGCGTCCGTGTACAGGTCAATCTTATTAAAAACAACAATCAGAGGTTTTTGAGCCTTTCGCAACTCACAGAGCGCTTCATACTCCGTGCGAGTCAGATCACCCGATACCACAAACAAAATCAAGTCCGCCTGACGAGTCACCTCACGCGCCATTTCACCCCGAACCTGACCCCCCACCTCATCGAGTCCTGGCGTATCAATTAATTCCACCGCAATGCTGTCTCGTTGATCATCATAGCGAGAAGGAACCGTCCACCGGACTGATCGCGGCCATTGCGTCACCCCGTTCAGTGGGCCTGTTTGTAGAACAGTCTCCCCCAAAAGCGCATTCAAAACCGCAGACTTTCCCCGACTCACCAAGCCAAAAACCGCAATTCGCACTAAACCGCCATCCAGTTTCTCTAAACTCCCAGCCAAAACATCCAACTGAGTTTTCAGAGTCGCTTGCAATTGAGGGGGGTTTTGTCGTTGGCGTCGTTTGTGAGAATAGCGAATCATCGCCTGTCGTAAACTGCTACGAGCGCGGTTGAGATCCCAGGAGTCGAGGGAGTCAGAGGAAGTCATAATTATTTAACAATATCTTCTAGGGCAGGTTTAACGGTGGGATATTGATAGTCAAAATGGTAAGAGAGCGTTCGCTTGGGGATAACTTGTTGACCTTCAAGAACCAACTGCGCCGAATCCCCTAACAGCGCTTCTAAGGCAAAATCCGGTACAGGGAGCCAAGAGGGGCGGTGTAGAACCTCTCCCAAACTGTGACAGAGTTGTTCCATGCGAACCGGGTTAGGAGCGGTACCATTAACCACACCTTCAACTTCAGAGTGAGTCAGAGCAAAAATGATCAAATTCACTAAATCATCCCGATGAATCCAAGAAAACCACTGTTTCCCCGATCCGATTGGGCCTCCAGCAAACAGTTTAAACGGGGTTAGCATTTTAGCCAATGCGCCGCCCATCCCCAAAACAATCCCGGTACGGACAATCACCAGCCGAGTTCCGGCTTCTGTGACCTTTTGGGCGGCTGATTCCCAAGCTTTACACACCTGCGCGAGAAAATCATCTCCTGGCGGACTCATTTCATCAAACTTTGCTGTTTCGCTGGTTCCGTAATAGCCAATCGCGGAAGCATTCACCAAAACAGAGGGTTTAGAATCGGCTTGTAAAATCGCTTCGACGAGTTTTTCGGTACCTTGGGCGCGACTATTGATAATTTCCTGTTTGCGTTGGGCAGTCCAGCGCCCCTCGGCGATCGAAGCGCCCGCTAAATTAACCACACCCTGACAATTTGCGATCGCCTGTTGCCAAGATCCTGATTCTGTGGGAGTATAACCGACAACTTCTAAGCGGGGATAGGCAGAAGCCGGAAAAATCCGCCTTCCGCGTTCCGGGTTGCGGGTCAGCACTAGCACCTGATGTCCCTCTTGATGCAGTCGCTCGACGAGGCGAGTTCCTACAAATCCTGTTGCTCCAGTAATTGCTACTTTCATCAAATTTTAACTGCTGAGTGAGCGGGTTCAGACTTGATCGGTGATCAACTCCAAACTCGTTTTTGATTATACCGAGCCGCAAGACGACTCTATCCTCTGTTGTCAATTCCTCCCAACTCAGACACAATTAAAACATTGGCTCTCAAGAGCGTTATACCCTGATCAGTGACCAGTGAACAGCGCTAACCTTGCGACGGGGGCGCAATAGTCGTGATCCGAAGTTTGCAAGAGAGTGAGGCGGGTTCAGCAACAGATGTATGTCTTGCCACAAAAAACTGATATAAACCCGCCCTCAGTGATAGTGACCCGTTTTTTTAGGGGTTAGGGTTTAACACACCATTCCCCATTCTCCAACACCTGACTTCTGAACTCGGTGAACTCGAAAAAATGCCACTTAAGAAACTTAACTTATTAGCTGGAGCGGCTGCTATCGTCTCTATAGGTGCTTTGACGAGTCTGCTTTATCTCAAAAGCATGGGA
This sequence comes from Limnoraphis robusta CS-951, assembly GCF_000972705.2. The sequence goes on from NZ_LATL02000148.1 coordinate 8,143, forward strand.
GTTCGAGCTTATAGTTTAGCCGAAAGTGCCAAACTCGTCCCCGATGAAGCAATGATGGCAACCTTTATCTCACCGACCCCCGAGGCGATCGCTCACCTGAAACAGTTCGGCACACCAGAAACCCGAACCTGGATCACTCAAAGTTTAACCACCTTCAAACAACAAAGTCTAGCAGGGACAAGCCTCAATTTTGAGCGAGATCTCCAGCCTTGGATGGGGGGAGTCATGGTTGCCCTTCTACCCGCCCAAGAGGGACAGGAAATAGAAGATTTTAATCTTCTGATGGTTGTGGGTATCAAGAACCCGATTAAAGCTTGGCATTTTTCCCGCAAGTTTAACGCCACCACCAACATTAAACGTCAACAACGAGAGTATAGAGGCGTCGAGATTATTGAATATACCGAGCCAGGAGGTAAGCGTTACAATGTTGCTTTACTCAACTCTCATCTGGTGGTTGCGGCTGACCCTACAGCGATCGAACGAGCCATAGAGACTACAAAAGGTGAGCCAGCCCTTGCTAGTTTAACCGGAACAGAGCAGACGTTTTTAAACAGTGTTGATGTTCCTTATCCGATTGCTACCCTTTATATTGCAGAATATTCCACGTTAATTGAGCAGATCACCCGGGATTTTTCTAGTTCTTCCCCGCTATCGATGCAGGTTTTATCCCAACTCAAGCCCATTGAGTCTGTTGTTCTCGGTATTGGGGTTGATCAAGACGGAATTCGTCTGAAAGCTACAACTCAACTCAATGATCGCGCCCTTCAGCCCTCTGATCAACCTCAGCTTGACTCCCTGGTGACTCGATTTCCGGCTGATACCATCGGATTGATTCAAACTCAAGGTATTCAGCAAGTTTGGTCAGAAATTGTTACCTTAGCCGAGGAAAATAGGGATCTCAATCGATGGGTTATACAAATCAGACGGGGACTCAATGCCATTAATTTAGATGCAGATCAAGATGTTTTTGGCTGGATGGATGGTGAATTTGCTTTGGGTTTGATCGCTTCAGAAGAAGGGGTGCTAGCCGCTTTGGGGTTGGGTGGCGTTTTGTTACTCGAAACCAGCGATCGCCCCGCCGCCGAGAAAATGCTGACTCAACTCGATACCGTTGTCGCTCGAAGCAATCCTCCGGTGAATGTTGAACAACGAGCGATCGGGGAAATCCAAGTCACGGAATGGAAAGATCCTCGACAAGGGACTTTGTTTGGACATGGTTGGCTGCGATCCAATTTGGTGTTTATTGCCTTTGGAGGGCCTGTTGTTGAAGCGATCGCCAGCGAACCTCAAAAACCCCTTCCGACTAATCCTCGCTTTCAGACTGTGACTCAATCCTTACCCCAGCCCAACCATAGTTATGTCTATCTTGATATCGAAAAGCTAGTCACTTGGGCGACAGGTTATCTGATCGCCGCCCCCGCTATAGCCGTTCAACCCAATGCAATCGCCGTGTTAAATTCAGTTCAGGGGTTGGGTATCAGTGCAACTCGTCTGGATCAAGAAACGGCTAGAGTAGAAATGATTTTAACCCTTAAACCCAAAAGAAACTGATCTTTGACTCACTAATGCTCGGATGTTCGTCTCAACGAGGTTGAGCAATCTGAGTCAAAATAAAGGTTTGAGGATAATCTTGAAAAAGCTAGTTTTGATTAAACTAGACTTCGATGATCTACCTTGAAGAATTGAAGAAGACCATGCGTATTTTGATCTACTCCTATAACTACCATCCGGAGCCGATTGGCATTGCCCCTTTAATGACTGAGTTAGCTGAGGGTTTAGTTGCAAAAGGTCACGAAGTTCGGGTTGTGACCGGAATGCCCAACTACCCCCAACGTCGCATTTATGATGAATATCGGGGAAAATCTTATGTTACGGAACAGAAAAATGGGGTGACAATTCAACGCAGTTATATTTTTGTGCGAGGCCCAGAACCGGGTGTGCTTGATCGCATTTTACTGGATGGGAGTTTTATTTTTACCAGTTTATTTCAAGCGATTAATGGTTGGCGACCGGATGTAATTTTTGCCACTGAACCTCCTTTATTGGTTTGTGTTCCTGTGGCTCTTTATGCTTGGGTTAATCGCTGTCCTTTTGTGTTAAATATTCAAGATATCGTCTCAGAAGCGGCTGTGCGGGTTAATCTGCTCAAAAAAGGTGGGCCTCTGGTTGGAATTGCTGAAAAGTTAGAAAAATTTGCCTATTGGCGAGCAGACCAACTGAGTGTCATTGCTACCGGATTTATTGATTCGTTAGAACGACAAGGGGTTCACCCTCAGAAAATTACCTATATTCCCAATTGGGTTGATACGAATTTTATTCGACCTTTACCGAAAGAAAATAACCCGTTCCGACAAGCTCACCAGCTTCAAGATAAATTTGTTGTGTTGTATTCGGGTAATATTGCCCTAACTCAAGGTTTAGAAACAGTAATTCAAGCGGCGNATTGGGTTGATACGAATTTTATTCGACCTTTACCGAAAGAAAATAACCCGTTCCGACAAGCTCACCAGCTTCAAGATAAATTTGTTGTGTTGTATTCGGGTAATATTGCCCTAACTCAAGGTTTAGAAACAGTAATTCAAGCGGCGGCACAGTTACAATATATTCCTGAAATTGTCTTTGTAATTGTCGGTGAAGCCAGTGCTTTGGTTCATTTACAGGATTATTGTGAGACTTATAATGCTCATAATGTTCGGTTGCTGCCGTTTGAACCTCGGGAAAAATTGCCGGAGATGCTATCGGCTGCTGATGTGGGATTAGTGGTTCAAAAAAGTCAAGTAACGGTTTTTAATCTGCCTTCAAAAATACCTGTTATATTGGCGAGTGGATGTGCGATTGTTGCTTCAGTTCCTGATAGCGGAACGGCGAAAGAAGCGGTTAAAAATAGTGGGGCGGGTCTAGTGGTTCCTCCTGAAGATGCAGAGGCACTAGCAGCGAGTTTATTAGAACTGTATCACGACCCCGAGAGAGTTAAATTCTTAGGTCAACAAGGTCGTCAATATGCCGAGGAATTCTTCTCTTTTGAGCAAGCTTTGAAACAGTATGAAGCCTTATTCTCTCAGGTTATTTCTGCGGGAAAACTACAACGATACAATGAGTCCAAAAGTAACAATTTAAACCAAAATTGAGAAGCCAGAATTGCTAAAATTTAACGATTATTATGACCTCAACAGAATCTCAGCCGATGACTTATCCCTTGCTCGATCTTCACTTGCGAGAACNCTTTTGAGCAAGCTTTGAAACAGTATGAAGCCTTATTCTCTCAGGTTATTTCTGCGGGAAAACTACAACGATACAATGAGTCCAAAAGTAACAATTTAAACCAAAATTGAGAAGCCAGAATTGCTAAAATTTAACGATTATTATGACCTCAACAGAATCTCAGCCGATGACTTATCCCTTGCTCGATCTTCACTTGCGAGAACAAGTGTTAAACTGGTTGTCTGATCAGGTGCCACGCTCTCGGATCGAACATATTCTCAGGGTTGAACAAATGGCAATTGATTTAGCGATTCAGCATCAGCTTAATGTGGCGATCGCTCAAATTGCAGGTTTAATGGCATCAAACATTAAGTTTCAGATCAACCCTCACCCCGAACTCTAAAATCGACTGCTACAATATCTAAACAAACACTCAGATTCTGTCTGGGAGGCTATCTAGTTGCACAAAAGCTGAAAGAACTTAATGCTAAATCACGCCAAAGCAGAATACTATACTCGGCAAACGACTGCCCCTGATCTAGAGATAGACGACGAACGGACTCTAGAAACAGTCCGACTGGTCGCTCTAGCAGCCGAAGACCGGAAAGCCGAAGAGATTACCGTGCTGAAGGTTTCAGAAATTTCCTACCTTGCAGACTACTTCGTGATCGTCACCGGCTTTTCTACTGTTCAAGTTCGAGCAATTTATCAAGCGATCGCCAAGCAGGTTGAACAGGACACTCAACGAGTTCCTCTCAGTATTGAAGGACAACGAGAAGGAACATGGATCTTGATTGATTATGGAGATGTTATTGTCCATATCATGCTCCCCGAAGAGCGAGAGTTCTACAGTTTAGAAGCCTTCTGGGGTCATGCTGAACGGATCGATGTGTTGACGCTCCTGTAAATTTAACGATTAGGCAAACTGAGAAGGAGTATGAAAAACTTCCAATTTTGATCAACGGTTACAGTCGGCTCCGTCGTTCTACGATGAAGTGATCTGTGACTCCCCAATTCAAAAAAAAGTAGTTATGAGAGATGTGTCTATTTCAGTTTGCCCAGTTCCCCCAGAACAGCGCCCTGTCAATGAATATCAAGAATTGCAAGAGTCTTGGTTTTTTAGCTGGGTCACTCTTGAATGGCATCAATATCTGAGAAAATTGGCTTGGGTCTGGGGCTGGAGTTGGTTAATATTCGGGCCAGTGGCCGCCGCGAGTTTCCCCCCTCAAAAGGCAATGGTGCAGTTTCTAGTCAGTGGGGGAGCCGGAGCGACTTTGATGTTAACCTTGGTGGTGACTCGATTATATTTAGGTTGGTCTTACGTGCGATCGCGGCTTACGAGTACAAGTATTTGTTATGAAGAGTCAGGCTGGTATGATGGACAAACTTGGCAGAAAACTCCTGAATTTCAGGCTCAAGATCTGCTGATTTTATCCTATCAAGTGCAACCTCTACTCAAACGACTACGACGTACTTTTTATGGTTTAGCCTTGTTCGTCGCGGTAGATGGATTAATTTGGTTGTGTTTGTAATTGCAGTCAAATCAGCCATAAACTATCTGTGGCCAACAATTAAACCCCTGAGCGAGTCGTCTGATCCCGGCAATGTATACTAATACTTCATTCAAAACTCACACTGTCATGACAAGGGCAAAACGAACACAGTCGGCGGAACTAGAAGTTAGACTCTTACGGGAAGGAATCTGTGAGTCTATCCATCGCATTCAAGCCACAGTTTGCGATACTCGCGGGCGAGTGCTATCGGTAGCCGGAAGTGCAGAGACAGGAACGTNAAACGAACACAGTCGGCGGAACTAGAAGTTAGACTCTTACGGGAAGGAATCTGTGAGTCTATCCATCGCATTCAAGCCACAGTTTGCGATACTCGCGGGCGAGTGCTATCGGTAGCCGGAAGTGCAGAGACAGGAACGTTTGTGCGTTCAGCCCTCAAGCCGTTCCAAGCTTTAGCCGTGACTAACACGGGTACACTCGAACGCTATGATTTAACGGATGTCGATCTGGCGATTATTTGTAGTTCTCATCAAGGGACCATCGGACAAGCCCGACGAGCTTTTAATATTCTCTGGCATTGTGATGTTGATCCGGTTTATCTTCAATGTCCGACTCCCAAAGACAAACGGAGTCCTCTACAACATGGATGTTCGGGTAAACACGCGGGAATGTTGGCAGTCTGTCGTCAACGCCATTGGCCTTTAGAAACCTATTTACAGCCTAAACATCCGGTACAACAACTGATTCTCGGTAAAGTGGCTGAGATGCTAAAAATGCCACCCGATGAAATCATAGTAGCGAAAGATGACTGCGGCGCACCGACTTATTATCTGGAATTGGGTCAAATTGCGACTTTGTATGCTCAGTTGGCATCTGGGGATAATCTGGATATGGAACGGATTGTCCGCTCGATGACACATCACCCTGAAATGGTGGCTGGAGAAGGGCATTTAGATACGGAATTGATGCGGATGACTCAAGGTGAACTGGTGAGTAAATCCGGTGCTGAAGGGGTTCAGTGTATTGGTCGCATTGGCGAGGGGATGGGTTTAGCGATTAAGGTCATTGATGGGGCGAAACGCGCTAAATATGCGGTGGCGATTCAGTTATTAAAGCAGATGGGCTGGATTACGCCAACTCAGTCTGAAGCGTTATCTGAACAATTTCTAACCCTTGATGAATATAGACGCTTAGAAGTGGTGGGAGAATTGTCGATCGTTTAGTGTTTGGGTATGGAAAAGGACATTAATATTCGGAATATTCGACCGAATGATTACCAACCGATTATTAGCGTCCTGAATGAATGGTGGGGAGGACGACCAATGAGTGGGATGCTTCCGAAACTCTTTTTTGTTCACTTTTGTCAAACGAGTTTGATTGCAGAAATTGATCAGGAAATCGTCGGATTTTTGAGCGGGTTTTTGTCTCAAACTTATTCAGAAGAAGCTTATATTCATTTTGTGGGAGTTCATCCAGAGTTCAGAAAAAAAGGAATAGGACGTGGATTATATGAGCAGTTTTTTCAAACGGTTCAAACATTCAGTTGTACACGAGTAAAATGTGTAACTTCTCCTTTTAATAAAAGTTCAATTGCCTATCATTTATCAATGGGATTTGAAGCAGAACCCAGTGAAATAGAAGACAATGGTATCTTCTATCATCGAGAATATGATGGTATTGGAGAAGATCGTGTGTTATTTGTCAAGCATCTATGAGTACATGAAAAGTATAGCAGTTCGCGCTGGTATATTTACAAATCTACGGCACGAAGAATAGCCAAAAGCCTGACTATACCGAACTTTTTCCCCCTCTTGCCNTTGCCTTTTGCCTCTTGCCTCTTGCCTAGCGCGAAGCGCTATATCTGTGTTTATTGTGGTTCAAATATTGGCGATCGCAACGACTCGAGGATGTTGATGAATATTAAAAGCTTCACCCTGCAAACTTTGCTGCTGACTGTGACTGAAAGGTTGTAGCATCACGTGATATATGTCCCCAACAGTGATGCAGTGTGGTGATCGCTTAATCAGGTTTCTCGCCAGTCGGACTAATATTTCCCTTGGATGAGATCCCTGATGAATGGATCATACTTGAGGACAAAATCGGTATAATTTCACCGTTGAGCTTGGCAAAATATAGCTCTACATCAATGTCTGGATAGCGGTTAAGAATAGACAAATACGCCCGATTCAAGTAATCTACATGAACTTGCTTCTCTCGTTGCGGATCTGAACTTAACTCCGGGTCAAATTTACTGGCATAGGCGCCACAGTCCTGATGGTCGAGAATAATCACTTTTTTGATGTGATGGAGTCGATAAGATAAATCTAATTGATCCCAANAAGTAATCTACATGAACTTGCTTCTCTCGTTGCGGATCTGAACTTAACTCCGGGTCAAATTTACTGGCATAGGCGCCACAGTCCTGATGGTCGAGAATAATCACTTTTTTGATGTGATGGAGTCGATAAGATAAATCTAATTGATCCCAAAAAGCAACTGTATCAGCATTGTGGGGAAATCCAGCTAAAGCTAGAGAGGCTCCGGCTAACGCTGTCCAATCATACTGATTCCCTAATTTTTGCATTGCTAAAAAGTCAAACTCCAATGCTAGAAAACGAAAGTCAATACAACTCAGAACAAAGGCTTGCGCTTGATGTTTTTCGGCCAAGGCAGGTGAAGCTAATTGCCAGAAAGGTAACGCAATAGCTGCTGGTAGGAGAGATTTCAAAAAATGACGGCGATTAACTAATGTAGGAGTATGACAGCAAAGACAGGGATTCCTCTTTGGTCTGTTGATCAGATGGTTCATGTTTCACCGAATGGATATTATGTTATGGGGTGATTGTGTTTAGGCGGTTTGATCGCGGATGTGTTTTCCCCATAACTTCAAATTAATTTTAGTCTTCTTTTAAAGTAACCAACTCTCTGGGTTCTGGCTTTATAGCTACAGGTTTAGAGGATTCTTCAATTTCAGGAGTTAGGGTATAAATTGCCTCAGTTGTCGTTTCAAAACAATTTGACAAGCCAATTTTTGCCAAGATTCCTGATCGCTCTAGGAGTTGTTGAACTTCGGGCTGCAAACCTGTAAGAATTAAGCGACAATCGTGGCGTTTTAGGTCGTGGTAAATATCTTCGAGCGCCACTAACCCAGTGGTATCCATATTGGGAACAAATCGCAGCCGCAAAATCAGATACTTGACTTCGGGTTCATCCCGCAGGAAGGTCACAAACCGTTCGGCAGCACCAAAAAATACAGGCCCATCTACCCGATAAACAGCTATTTGCTTGCTTAACTCCAGGGGAACGCCCGGAGGAAAGACTTCGGTTTCTGGTATTTTGACCAGGCTCAAATCACTCATCCGCTTGATGAACAAAGCACCTGCTGCAATTAATCCAACTTCTACAGCGAGAACTAAGTCAAAACAAATGGTAACTAGCCAGGTAAGAATCATCACAGCAAAGTCGGAGTAGGTCGCACGCATCAGCAAGCCGATCGCTTCCCACTCAATCATCCGCAGGCTAACGACCATGAGAATGCCAGCCAATGCCGCTAGGGGAATTTGTGCCGCTAGGGGAGCTAAAGCCAGGACGATGATCGCTAAGGCAACCCCATGAGTCACGCCAGAAAGTCGGGTTTTGCCTCCAGCACGAACATTAACGGCAGTACGAGCGATCGCGCCCGTCGCCGGAATTCCCCCAAAAAACGGCACGACGATATTCGCCAACCCTTGACCGATCAGTTCCCTGTCACTATTGTGTTTCTCGCTGACGGTCATGCCATCCGCTACCACTGCCGACAGCAACGACTCAATACTCCCCAGTGCTGCCAGTGCCAATGCGGGATTAATCAATTCTCGCAGCAGAGTGAAATCATTCCAGTGGGGAATGCCTTGCGCCATGGGTAACGATTGGGGAATCGAGCCGATAGTGGGGACGTGGAGGTGAAAAAAGGACGCGACAGCCGTTGCTAGGACTAACCCCACTAAAGAACCCGGTATAGTAGTATTAATCCGAGGCCAAAGCAGTTTTGTGACAATCACAACCATCGCCAACCCGACCGAGACCCAATTTGCACCCTCTATATGGGTTGCACTGTCCCACAATCCAGGGAGAAAATGTTCGCTACGGGGCAGTTGCAAGCCAAAGAAATTATTGAGCTGGCCGCAAAAAATAATCACGGCGATACCATTGGTAAACCCTGCCGTCACCGGATAGGGAATAAACTTCACCAGCCGTCCGAGTTTGGCAATCCCCAAAGCAACCTGGATAATTCCGGCCATGACCCCAGCAATCCAAACCTTTTCGATGCCGTACTTGGCGACAATTCCCACTAGGACGACTGCCATTGCCCCGGTAGGCCCTGTGATCTGAACGGGTGAACCCCCAAAGATTGCCGCCACAATCCCCGCCACAATCGCGGTGTAGAGTCCGGCTTTTGGCTCCACCCCACTCGCCACTGCAAAAGCCAGTGCCAAAGGCAGTGCCACCACTGCTGCCGTGAGTCCACCCGTCAAATCGCCACGCCAGTTACTCCATAAGCGATTCAAGCGAAAATGTTGAACTGTATCAGTATTTGCTTTAGTCCACATATCCAATCAATTTCCGACTCTTAATTTGTGAATTGATGTAGGAACTCGTTCTCATTCGAGTTGTTCCAGGGTTGTGCGAACATTAACCAGGTGGTTGTTAAAAACTTCTAAGGAGGCATCCAGCACNGTATTTGCTTTAGTCCACATATCCAATCAATTTCCGACTCTTAATTTGTGAATTGATGTAGGAACTCGTTCTCATTCGAGTTGTTCCAGGGTTGTGCGAACATTAACCAGGTGGTTGTTAAAAACTTCTAAGGAGGCATCCAGCACCTTGAAAATCGCCGTATCACTCACAAAATAAT
>NZ_LATL02000149.1 GCF_000972705.2 Limnoraphis robusta CS-951
CCCCCTCCCCCGCTAGGAGAGGGGAAAAGAATTATTAGTATTAAATTTTTAAAAGGTCTAAACTGCTCTCCCTTCTCTTGTAGGGAAGGGGGTTGGGGGGTTAGGTCATCCGTTAACCGCTAGAGAGTTTGCGGTATTTCAACAATTTTCTCGCTCACAAGCCCCAATACTCACCCAACTACTCGATCCATCCGCCCAATGTTCTTTTTTCCAGATAGGGGCGTTATGTTTGAGCGTATCAATCGCATATTGACAGGCTTCAAACGCTTCACGACGATGGGGAGAACCCACAGCGACTAAAACACTAATTTCTCCTACCTGCAAGCGTCCAATCCGGTGATGAATCGCCACCCCAGTCACATCTGACCATTTTTGGCGAATTTCAGCCGCGATTTGTTCAAACACCCGGATAGCCATTGGTTGATAAGCCTGATATTCTAAGGCTTCTACAGGTTGATCTGCGGTGTTATTGCGAACCATACCACTCATCAAGACAACAGCCCCATTAGCAGGTTCATCAACCAAAGCATAGATTTCTTCTACAGACAAAGGGGCTAGGGTAATCGCAAAATGATCGGGGGATAGGGGTGAGTCAGAAGGAAATTGAACAGTTAGAGGAGAATTTAACATCTTGTCAGTTGGGTGGAATGAAAGGAAAACATTAGCAGCAATCGGGAATCGTGGCTGTGTTGGGTTTTGCTGTCGCTACTTCAATAATAATGATTCCTTGTTTATTATTCATCATTAATTAGGCTTCTAGCAGCATCTCTATTTCTCAGCAAATATTTAAGAAACAAACCCCGTTTCTGAGGGTTGGGGATGAGGTGAAATCGGGGTGCTATCCTAATCTGGTGCGTGGCTATAGATGAACAGCGATCGCAGGCTGAGGGAAAGCTAGGGGATGCAAGTAACCCGGTTTCTAGGTTGTGGGAGTAAAGAAACCCAGTTTTTTATTCTTCTTTTGCCAAGGCTAAAATCTGCTGATAGAGTTGAGAACTCACTCGGAAACTTGCGTCACGGATGAGGCGATTCATCACGGGTTTAACCTCCCCAATTAAGTGCCTTTGTTTAGCCAGGATTAAGATTCCCAGGATGCCAATGATGGGAATTCCCAATTTTTTGGCTTCGAGGCGTCCTAAACGCTCATCAATCAGCAAGCTATCGGCTTTCAGTTCAACAGCCAGGGCGATCGCATAAGATTCCCCCGGATCGAGTCCCCGCGATCGCTGTAATTCTTCTGCAAGATGGGAATTTTGGAGGGGTTGAATTTTAATCCAGGGCTGGGGCAAAATATTGGTGATTTTGGAGTCAGGGGCGATCGCTAATTCATCAGCAACAACCGGGGGAATGATCACTGTCTGGTAGAGTTGCGGTAACAGGCTGAGATGGTTAATCAGGGCAAGGCTACAGAGAGATGATGTATCGCTAACGACAATCATAACCAACCTTGGTCACGCAGATATTGGATGTCTTCCTGAAAGTCTTCAACATCGTAGTGAATACAGATGCCACGACTAGCAATCAGTTTTTGAAATTCCATGACATGAAGTCCGGCGATTTTGCTGGCGCGACCGAGGGAAATGCGTTCTTGTTGAAACAGGGCGATCGCAATTTCTCGAAGCCAGTCCGATTCGGTAAACTGGCCAGCTTCAGCGAGGTCATCGGGAATCTCAAGGGTCAGTTGCATAGAGCGATGGGCTTGGCATGGATTCACCTTCTCATTGTAGCAAGGTGCAAGTCACCCGGTTTCTAGGTTGTGGGGGTAAAATCGGGGGTGCTATCCTGACAGTTGTGCGTGGCTATGGATGAACAACGAGTGCAGGCTTATGTATCCCTGATTCAAGAACTCCTCGCCTGTCCCAGTGAGGCAGATGATATTCTCAACTGATACGACTGCTTGCTGATATAGTAGAATGTCAAAAATGGATTTAGGCAAAAAAACTTGACAGATCCTTATTTATGTTTAGGGTTTAGGGGTTGGGTGTGAGCATCAAGTTTTTAGACCGAGAAAATCAGGATATTAAAAACCTCGTTCAAATTGCGTGGGAGCATTTAGAGGATCATCGCAACGAGGTGCTATTGCTTCCTGAACGAACTGATCAATTTCACGAACTGATCAACGATTCTGAAAAAGCGACCCCTCGAACTCAATCAGATCATGAATCAGATTTAAAGCTAGAACGTTTAAACGAAGTTAGTCGTATGGGGCGACCCAAACGACTTCATCCACCTCCAATCATTGCTGTCGATGCTGGTGTAGTAAATTTAGGAAGTTTGGCGAAGGGTGGTACAGTGTTTGCTGTTAGGGGAGCAGCTTGTTGTTATACTTCCGAAGGGGATGTGATCATATTGCGATACAACACAGGAGCGATCCCTATCGATCAAGAAAACAAGCTCAAAGTCCTACACGCGATGGGAAAGCGACTAGGGGAACCCGAATTTTTTGTCAAAGAGATCGATGAATATCCATATCTCCAAGAAAAAAGCGGAGTTATTGAAACTACCGATCAACTTCAAGATCGCTTTCGTAATTTTGTAGAGCGGATTATTCAAGCTGAAGCTATAGGAATCTTGAAAAAATATAACGGAGGCATTCTTCTTATAGATGGGGCGCTCCCAGATAGAAGTTATGATACCCCGAAAAACTATCTTTTGAATCAATCACAAAAACTCGGGATGCTATATGAAGCAGATCTCAATAGTATAGACGTAGTAGCAATCAGCAAAAAAACCAGAATTACTGTTGAAGGAATCCCGATTCAAAAGTTTTTGACTGAAAAATATGGGGCTGATTTTATTGGCTTCCTTCCCTTAAAAGATGCTGTCAGCAAAGAAAGGAGAGAAAATCGATCAAAACAGTCTGGAACCAAGCAAAGGAGCAGAGTAACAATGGCGAAAGAAATGTATGCTGCTCGGTTTGGGTTTGGTCCGTCGAGTATGACTTTTAGAGTCGATTTGCATAATTGTAAAGGAAAAAGAGCGAGTGAGGTGATCAATGATGTTTATAACTATTGTCGGATTTACGGAGGATACCCTAAACCTTTAATAGAAGCCCATCAAAATAGTTGTTTTTTATTTCAAGACTTTCAAAATTTGTTGGCTGATGTCGCTGTCAGATTAGGAGTAAAGCCAGAAGAACAGCCAAGTATGGAAGTTTTGTTTCAACCTTTTGGATCTTTCGGCAAATAAATAATCAGTTCAGCGAGGAAAAGAGTCAATTATGGCAGATAGTAATTTACCTGAACCCAGTGGTTTTAAGACTCCAGATGTAGATCTAGATGATCTCATACCTGAGAATTCTGAGACAGTTTCTAAATCTGCTCTGTCTAGTGAAATAGCTGTTGAATCTGCACAACTTTTGGAATTGTCTGGAAGTGAGGGCAGTATTATTTTCTATCCTAAAGTTCGAGACTTTGATGTGGGTGATGTTCTCTACTTAAGAGAAAGAGGACAAACTATCAGTCAAGCAGAAGACTCAAAAGCTATTGAAAATGGTGTTATCGTTCAAATTATTTCAAAAGGAATAGCCAACTATCCCCAAGCTGATAGTAAAGCTTTATTTAGGCTTCTGACCAGCGCTCATAGTACAACAGTTACATATAGATCCTATAATGAACCCAAGGAAATCATCGACGAGTTTTTGATTGGTGAATTTGTGGTGCGTGCTTCAGTTCAAAGGGGAGAATGGAGAGAACCAGAGGGTAAAGTTGTTACCCGAAATGTAGATATATTTCCAATTTCACCCGAATTTTTAACCCAAAATATTATAGCTCATCAAGAGGGAATTAATATTTTGTTGGGGGAATATAAGGAACGTCCGGTAGAAGTTTATGCAGGCGGTTTTGAAAAAGTTAATCTGATCACTGGAATGAAAGGGGGAGGAAAATCCCATATAACCAAGGGAATAATTCATCTTCAGCGCAAACTGGGAATGCCATCAATTGTATTTGATATCAATGGTGAATATAATGGATTACCCAAGTCTCATCTGATCCGCCCCACAGAGAACTTAAGGTTTAGACTAGATCAACTGCCAATTCCAAGTTTATTTAGCATTTTTGATCAATTATCTCTGTTTAATAGTCAACCTACTGATAATGCTGTAAAGGCTAAGTTACCAGAATTGATTGAACAAAGAATACAAGTTGGCAATAAACCAGATTTACAGTTTCTTCGCGATCAGGCGAGAGAAATTTGTGGAAATCAAGACATGATGAGAGGTGCTTACGAGCGAGGAATTAGTAACTTAATTAGCTATAACATATTTTGTACTGAAGCAGAAGCAAGAGAAGAAGAAAAGGCAATTAAAGAGAAACGAGAACCTAGAACAGGAATTGTCTCTCTTCGCACAGTTCTGCATAGAATGTCACGAAGCATACAAACTTTAGAGGATACAGAATCTTCGACAGAAAAGACAAAACAGGTCAAATCTCAAACGCTAGAAGACTTGAAAAAGAATATCGGTATTCTGGTTTTTGATATGGGAGGATTATCATCAATCATTCAAAAAGTAATTGTGACTCTTGTTATTGATCAACTCAAAGAAATATGTCGCAAGCAATATTTAGCTTTGCAGAAAGATAGAATTGAAATTCCAATTTATCCCTCGGTTTTCTTTGAAGAAGCTCATATGTATATGGACGAGGGATATATAGATGAGTTGATCCCTTTAATCAGACACTTGGGTATGAACTTATTTTTTGTAACTAATACTCCATCTGCTTTGCCAGATTCGGTTTTTCGTTTAGTCGATAATGTCATAATGACACGAATGGTAAATAAAAAAGATATTGACAAAGTGATTGGTTGTGGGTTGACTGATAAGAGAACGATCGAGGGATTTGCTAAAGACTTGCCGAGATATCACAACTTATTTTTAAGTGCTAACAATGGAGCAACTAAAAATTTTCCTCTGGTTTTTAAAGTCAGAGACTTTACAGCTTCACAAACAGAAGGAGGAGAAGACTTACCAAAATCTGGTGTAACTCGCTCAATGTGGGAAATTATCAAGGAAAAATACACCGAGTAAAAAACCAAAAGCGAAGCCTTAAACTCATAAGTTCTTCCGTTCGGACTACATCATTTGATTGCCAACTGGAGAGGTTTTGATGACCCGTTTAATGTTACTCTTGAATTCTCAGAACACACATCAACTATTAAAGAGTGAAACAAGATTATTCCCTGACTCCAAAATCCGAGATAGATAACACTGAGTTCGAGACAGTTGCAGATGTTGTCCCCCTGTATCCCAACTCGTCACAACTAGATAATACCTTTGCTGAATTAGAACGCAGTTTGCCTTTCGTTGAGGATAATTCTTGGGGAAATTTACTCCGATTTACAGATAATTTAACAGATCCCATTCATCGCTGGTTTTTATTTAAGGAAGGATATTCGTATAAGTTAGTTGATAAAATTTTAGATCGCTTCGATCTTCCTTGTAATTCTATTTTAGATCCTTTCTCTGGTTCTGGTACAACCTTATTAGCTGCTCAAAAGCGAGGTATTCCTAGTGTCGGTTTAGAAATCAATCCCTTTGCTGCGTTTCTCGGACGGATCAAAACACAATGGTATAGAATCGATCCAGATCGGTTAGAAAAGGAACTATTATTAGTTTTACAAGATAACGAACACACTCCAGCTAATTTACCAGATCTCTCAACTCTACATAACAATAAATATTTCCCGAATGGACACGCTTACGAATTGCTCAGATTGAGAAATGCAATTCTTCATCGTCAATGTTCGCAAGAAACAAAAGACCTTCTACTTTTAGCTCTTCTTGCAAGTATAGAAGATGTTTCTTGTCTGCATAAAGATGGTCGTTTGCTTCGATTTTTCCCCCGTGATATTATTCCGCCTAAAGAGGCTCTATATAACCGGACACAAATCATTATTGAAGACTTAGTTAATTTGGTAAAAGCGGATAGCGATAAAGGTGATTTTATCCCTCAAACTCATGTACTAGAAGGAGATGCCTGTGACCTTGATTCAGTTCTGGCTAAACATAAAATATCTCATCAGTTTGGTTTAATTCTTTACTCACCACCGTACCCTAATAATTTTGATTACAGCGAGATCTACAAGTGTGAACTCTGGCTTGGAGGATTTATAAATTCTTACCAAGAGTGGCGAAATCTAAGATTAAGCACTTTTCGTTCACATCCAAGTTGTAGCTTTCCAGAAACTCATTTTCTTAAAGATAATGTAGATTTACGCGAGGTTTATCAGCTAGTAGAAAAAATGGCAAAATGTCCCGATATAGGAGAATCAGGAAGTCTCGCTCGGTCGAGAGCGCCCAAAGTTATAAGAGGATATTTCGATGATGTATATCTCATGTTACAGCAACAACAACTCCGACTCAAACCTGGAGGATATATTATTTGTGTTGTTGGAAATTCTAGACATGGTAATTTGCACATTAGAGCAGATACTATAATTGCTAAAATTGGTCAAGCAATTGGTTTAGATCTGCTGCAAATATGGATCGCCAAACATCGCAAGAGTCGCAGCCAGCAAGTTCAAAAGTTACGAGAGAGCTTGGTAATTTTTAAAAAGAAGAATTAAAAAATCGTTTGATTAGGGTCAATCTTGATGGTTTTTATGGCAACTTTAAACAATCATCCGGTTTGGGAAAATTTATCAGAAGTTATTAACGGTATTGATGCCAATTCTCTGCTTGGGGAGCATTTAGCATTATGCGATTATCAAATATCCGGCTCCGAAAAGATGACACCGAGGGAGAGACTCACCCCCTGTGGGAAAACTGCGATCGCCTCAAAAGAAAAATGGAAAAAATGGAACGATCAGATGACCGTTCCTGATGTTCACTCGGTCATGATCGCATTAGAATCGGTAGATTGAACAGAAGATAGTTGTTCACCTTGACGTTCTTGTTGAGCGAGGTGTTGATCGGCGATTTCCAAAAGTTCCGGTATCGTCACAAATCGATAGCCCTGTTGTTTGATTTCAGTAATAATCTCCGGTAAAACTTTCACCGTCTCAGCCCGATTTCCCCCGCCATCATGCAATAATATAATTCGACCTGGTTTTACTGAACTGAGAACATTACTTTTAATCGCAGAAGCTGAACTTCTCCAGTCTCTAGAATCAGACGACCACATAATATTAACGTAGTCTCGCCGCAACACATAATCGACTAAACCGTTATCTTCTACTCCACCGGGCGGTCGAAAAATTGGGGTTTTCACACCGACTAATTCTTCAATCAAATCGGCAGTGCGATCAATCTCCTTTGCTGCCTCTGCTTGACTATGTTTATGATAACGATGATTCCAGGTATGATTAGCAATCACATGACCATCAGCCGCAACTTTTTTGCCAATTTCTTTGTGATTATTTAACGCTTGACCAACCCAAAAAAACGTCGCTTTAACGTTATTTTCTTTTAAAATATCTAAAATTTGTTCTGTTGTTGTCGGCCAGGGGCCATCATCAAAGGTTAATGCAATCACTTTCTGATCACTATTGAGTTGCAGGTCTTTGACCGTTTTACCCTTGAAGCGATCAGGTATCTTATTCTCAAACCGTTGTTCTTTCAGACGAGTGACTGCCGTTTGTACACCCTCAACTCTTTGAGAGATAGTTTGTCCAACGCTGGGTAATGTTCTAGGGTCAATAGAGGGCAACTTCGACGTTTCTTGACGTTCCTGAGTTGGGGTTGTTGAAGAAGGAGTAGAAGATTGTTCGGGAGTTGTCGGGGCGACGGTCGGAGGCTTTAACTTTTCTGGGGGTTGAGCGGGTTGGGGACTGGGTGCAACAATCTTGGGTGAGGACTGAGGTAAAGAAAGAAGTTTAACAGACCGATTGGCACGCAGATTCCAAGGCAACATTGCTCCGATCATAAAACTCCCCATTGCCGCAACTAGAGCTAAACGGGATATCCGCCGCTGTTGTTCTTGCTGGCGAATTAAACTCTGGTTTTGTAACACGTCATTTCTCCTTCACACCTAAAAACTTAACTTTAAGGATGGTTCTTGTCTTGAAGACTCAGATACACCGTGATGCCCAAAAAAGTGAATTTTTTTTAGCATATTCTCGTCAATATGTCAATGCTAAAAATTATATCTTTAGAGGGTTGCGCCCTCCAAAGAAAATCACATCTCTAAAGATATTAGGGCAAATTTAGGTAAATCTCTCAAAAATTTATGTTAAAGGAGTTGTTTTATCGTGATACAGACGAATAATTAGCTCTGTAACCTGTTCAATCGTCAAACCATCGGTTTGAATTTCAATCGCATCCGCCGCTTTTCGTAGAGGAGCAATAGAACGAGTGCTATCTTTGTGATCACGTTGAGCAATGTCCTGTTCGATCTGTTCGAGACTAATCTCTCCCTGACCTTGCTGTTGCAGTTCCAGTTGTCGGCGTTGCGATCGCTCCTTGACTGAAGCGGTGAGGAAAATCTTCAGTTCAGCATCGGGAAAAACATAAGTCCCAATATCCCGTCCTTCCGCGACCACACCCCCAGTCCGACCATAAGCTTTTTGTTGCTCAACTAACGACTCACGCACCGCAGGTTGAGCCGCAATCGCCGAGACATTCGCTGTTACCTGTTGAGAGCGAATTTCGGCGGTGACATTACGACTATTAATATAAATCTCAAGCTGGTCTTCTCGAGGCTTCAACTCAATCTGACATTGATGAACCAACTCAGCCACCGCAGGTTGATCAGTGATATCAATCCCCATCTCTAGCACCAACCAAGTCACCGCCCGATACATCGCCCCAGTATCGAGAAATAACAAATTCAACTGTTGAGCAACTTGGCGCGTTACCGTTGATTTTCCCGCCCCGGCTGGCCCATCAATCGCCAAAATCGGTTTGCGGTTGCGTAAAATCACATTATCAATTAACCGAGTTGTATTCACACGAGCTGCAATCGCCAACAGTCCCACCTCACGAACAAAAGTTAACGGAGCCATTGTATCAGGATCAACGAGCTGCAAATACTCCAATTTAATCTCGGTCGTTGTCGCGAGTTCAGCATGAACCGCCGCCAGTATCGCTTCGGCATCAGAATTACCAGATAAAAACACTTGCTTCCCTTTACCCAAAGCGCGATACAGTACCGTTGCTTGTTGTTTTTCCTGTGGCGTCAAATATTGATTGCGAGAACTGTATGCTAACCCGGAAGCTTCTCTAATAATAGGACAAGCGACAATTTCAATCGGCCAATGCAAATCAGTCACCATGCGTCGAATAATTGCCAATTGTTGAGCGTCTTTGCGACCCAAATAAACCCGATGCGGCTCAATAATATTCAAAAATTTAGCGACAATCGTTGTCACACCCGGAAAGTGACCCGGCCTATTGGGGCCACATAACACCGATATCAGATTAGACGGCGGAACAACGGTTGTTTGCTGTTGATGGTCTAGCCCCAAGATTTCTTCTGAACTGGGCGTAAACACCACATCCACCCCCGCCTGTTCACAGAGCGATAAATCTTGCTCCAGTGGACGGGGATACTGTTTCAAATCCTCTTGCGGCCCAAACTGAAGAGGGTTGACAAAAATACTGACGACAACAACTGTATTTTCTACTCTAGCCCGGTCAATCAAACTTAAGTGACCCGGATGTAGACTTCCCATCGTAGGGACAAATCCGATGGCAGCCTGTGGGGTTTTGGAACGATGGATGTTCAGGTAACAGCGCATGGCTGCCACTGTAGTAAACAGGCGCATGATTTACTGTCAAGAGTTTACAGTTTACACTAACCAGTTGTAGGGGTAATTCATCAATTACCCGTACCAGTTTACAGTAACCAGTCACCAGTCTTATCAGTGATCAGTTATTAGCTATCTACTGTTCCCTGAAACCTCTTCACTGGTCAGACTCTTCCCTGTCTACTGTACTGGAGCGAGAACTTCAACCTGAACCGGAGCAACGCCACTATTGATCATATCGATCGCTTGAGCCGCCGCTACTGATAAATCAATAATTCGACCGCCCGTAAATGGCCCGCGATCATTAATCCTCACCACAACAGAACGGCCATTCTCAGTATTCGTGACTCGTACTGTTGTTCCAAAGGGCAGTGAAGGATGAGCGGCGGTTAATTCATACTGATTAAACTGTTCTCCGTTAGCCGTTAATCGACCGTGAAAACCTGGGCCATACCAAGAAGCCCAGCCAACAATCGCTTTAATCACCTGACGATTGAACGCACTTTCGAGATGCAATGGGGATTTGCCCTCAATTTTGCTCAAAGGCGCAGCATAACCCAGTTGTCGCCGGAGTCGATTGGTTGCTTGTAGGGCGTCCTCAGCCAGATTTTGGGTGGTGTCGGGCAGAATCGTTTCTGTATCGATTACAACTAGGGTTTGACCTTCTATTTCAATACTGTAGTTTTGCTGTTCTTCGTTCCAGCGCACACCGATGCTGTTTGCATCTACCCGATAGCGGTTCAGTTGATTGAGTTTGGCGGCGACTTCCGTTGCTCGGGCGACTGGATCGGTTTTCTGTTGTGACTGCGTATCAGAACTCGGCTTTTTGAGGGGTTGCGAAGACTCTAATACGGTTGCGATTTTAACGAGATTGCTGCTAGGGGTTTGCGGGGTTGAAGACGTTTTTTCAACAAAAGTCAGAACAGGAATATTACGCACATACAGGGTCGCTGCTTGTCGGCTGTTCCACTCGTGAGCCTTGATGGTGGCGATCGCATTTGAGCGAACATCATTGCGGGTCTCAGACTGATATTCCCCGACTTTTACAGCAGTGGTATAACTCACCGTTTCCAAAGTTGCTTGCTCTGCGGTTTCCTCAAAAGAAGTTTTGACTTCTGTGAATTCCTTCTCTTGAGCCTCTGGGGATGATGGAGTTGGTTCGGCGTGGCTCGACAGGGAGACACTTAAGCTTGATACCAACACCATTGCGGCGAAACCACTCAAAATTTTTTGCTTCATAAACCTATTCACAATCATTACTTGAAAATCGAGTTTTCCAGAGCTAACTCTGGGTGAGTTCACAACAGAAGTCAACTCATACTCGGAACGTGTTCACCTTTGCCAAAGCAACTGCAACAGACTAACACGAACTTGCAAAATTCGGAATCAGTATCGGTTGTCACCTTTCGTTTTTTTATCTAGACTAGACGGTTTAGTTTAGTCAAAACCCCTTGTCCTATGGGCTTTTTAGGAATTTTTACTTAGCTAATTTTTGAGTGATAAAATTTTCTGATAGATGAATATTGAAGCCCAAATCCGAGGTAGATGTAAAAATCAAGACTTGACTCAAGCGGTTCGATCCCCAAACTTGGTAATCTAAACACTGAGAACTGAATGCTGATAACGGGTAAGTAGAGTTATGGATTATCGAGAAGCAGGAGTCGATGTAGCGGCGGGTCGAGACTTCGTAGAACGAATTCGTCAGTCCGTCCAAAGCACCTATCGACCGGAGGTACTCGGCGGCTTAGGGGGTTTTGGGGGTTGTTTTGAAATTCCCACAGGCTACCAACACCCGGTATTAGTCTCAGGAACCGATGGAGTAGGAACCAAACTCAAACTCGCCACCCAACTCAACCGTCATCACAGCGTCGGAATTGATTTAGTGGCGATGTGTGTCAACGATGTTCTGACCTGCGGCGCCGAACCCCTGTTTTTTTTAGATTATCTCGCCACCGGAAAACTCAACCCCGAACAATTAGTACAAGTCGTTGAAGGAATAGCAGAGGGCTGTCAACAGGCAGGATGTGCTTTAATTGGCGGAGAAACCGCAGAAATGCCAGGATTTTATCCAGTCGGAGAATACGATCTGGCGGGGTTTTGTGTGGGAATTGTCGAAAAAAGTCAGATCCTCAATGGTTCACAGGTGAAACTGGGGGATGTAGCAATTGGACTGGCCAGTAGTGGCGTTCATAGCAATGGCTTTAGTTTAGTCCGAAAAATAGTTAGCGATCGCCAACTGAGTTGGGAAGACTGTCCGGCCGAATTTGGGGGTTTGTCTTTGGGAGAACTGTGTTTAACCCCGACAAAAATTTACGTTAAACCTGTTTTAAATGCCCTAAAATCAGGGTTAGAAATTCATGGAATGGCGCATATTACGGGAGGAGGTTTACCGGAAAATTTACCTCGGTGTTTAGGACAAGATCAATCGATTCGGATCATTCCTAACAGTTGGCCGAATCTGCCGATTTTTGAGTGGATTTCTCAAACGGGAAATGTTAATCAAACAGCGATGTGGGAAACGTTTAATATGGGAATTGGTTATGTGTTGATTGTGTCACCACACCAAGCTGAAGAAACAATTAACTATTTTGAGTCTTGCCAGATTTCAGCTTATCAAATTGGTGAGGTGATTATCGGTTCAAAAGAGTTAATAATCAGTGAGCAGTTGTAGCAGGTCGCGCAGGCTTGTTTACAAGGGTCTAGCCTTGAATGTTACCACCAAGACACAAAGACACAAAGACACAAAGAAGTTGTAAACATTAACCTGCTCATTGCTATATCAGACAATAGGCCGTGATCAATTATTAGCGATCACTTTTAACCGGGTGACTCAAAAAACTGTTACCCTTTCTCACCTCTAACACAATTTTACAATTTCAACTCCTTTAAAAATGTCTATTGAATGGCAAACGGCGAAAACTTACGAAGATATCCTTTATCACAAAGCAGAAGGGATAGCTAAAATTACCATTAATCGTCCCCATAAACGCAATGCGTTTCGTCCTCAAACGGTGAATGAACTTTGTGATGCGTTTAGTAATGCTCGAGAAGATACTCGAATTGGGGTGATTTTGCTCACCGGAGCAGGGCCACATACTGATGGAAAATATGCTTTTTGTTCGGGTGGAGATCAAAGTGTACGGGGAGAAGCGGGATATATTGATGATGGCGGAATTCCTCGTTTAAATGTATTAGATTTACAACGATTAATTCGCTCAATGCCGAAGGTTGTGATTGCTTTAGTGGCAGGTTATGCCATTGGAGGCGGTCATGTTTTACATTTAGTTTGTGACCTAACTATTGCGGCTGATAATGCGATTTTTGGTCAAACGGGGCCGAAAGTGGGGAGCTTTGATGGCGGGTTTGGGGCGAGTTATTTAGCGCGAATTGTCGGCCAGAAAAAAGCCCGAGAAATTTGGTTTTTATGCCGCCAATATAATGCTCAACAAGCCTTAGAAATGGGGTTAGTTAATTGTGTGGTTGCCGTGGAACAACTCGAAGCTGAGGGCATTCAATGGGCGAATGAAATTTTAGATAAAAGTCCTATCGCCATTCGGTGTTTAAAAGCTGCGTTTAATGCTGATTGTGATGGTCAAGCAGGTTTGCAGGAACTCGCCGGAAATGCGACATTACTCTACTATATGACCGAACAGGGATCAGAAGGGAAACAAGCTTTCTTAGAAAAACGAAAGCCTAACTTTCGTCAATATCCCTGGCTTCCTTAAAGTCTAGAATGAGAATTGGGCGGGTTGATTAATGTTGTTTGTGGGATGAATAAATCTGTGTGAACCCGCCTCTACATCGGTGAATGCTTGGGCGGGTTTATTAATGTTGTTTGTTAGTGACAGAGATTTCTACGGAGGTGCGCCCCTAGACGGGTGACTGTAAAAACCTTTGAGGGTAGAAAATTTGTTTTTTTAATGTTGAACTTGATTGAAAGTCAAATCTTTTAAGAACCGATGTTTCTGAAGAAAACCCTGATCTTAATCTTAAAGTAATGGGTTGCTCAGTCAAAAGAAAAAATGTAATGCGTCGTGGACTTCATTTAGGAGGCGAGGACAGCAACGGAGACTTTATCCGGTAAAACCTCGACTTTTTGGGGTAAAACGACCATTTTTTGGGCTTCTTCCCAAGGTGAAGAAAACGCTAACATTGCTAAGTGACAAGCTTTCCATCCGCCTTTAACGGGAACATGAAGCTGGCTACAGTGTCCACCTCTGCGGCCTTCGGGTGTGTAATGTTGGCAGCAACGACAGCATGAGGTCAGAGTGTGTGAGGCGTCCATGAGGTACTCCTGTATGAATCCATTTGATACTCTTTATTGTCATGGATCGAGCCAGCACGATTAATTATCCATCAATCATTATTCTGTCTAAGTTTGAGCGATCCCCAAGCCACAATTTAATTTTATGTTTATTTTAGATTTGGTTTATAAACAGATACAATTAAGCCAGGGAAAGTTGAGAACTGTAAACGGGGAAGATTTTGGACTGTAGCAAGGGAAACCAATTGGGGATCAAGCTAAACCCGTAAAGATAAAATGTCAATAGAGCTACAAAAAGAGGTTTGTACATCCTGCTTTAGAGAGAAAAAATGGAAATATACAACGGATCAAATCGGGGAAAGGGGACAGAGGCAAATCGGTAGAGCGGAAACTCTCTCAAGTAGAAAGTCAGAGTCCTTGAGGCTTTGGTCATTTCCCGCAGGACTACCCGAGAATTTGCGATCGCGATCGCCATATAATCTCAATATTTTTTTTTGAATAAACTAAAAACTAGGGTTGAAAGGGTTGCTGGCTAAAACACATGGCACACACAGACCAACGCTTCAGTTCTCCGGGTGGGGTCGGACAATGACACTGAGGACATTCAGGTAAAGATTGCGATCGCCTTTGGATCATTTCCGCCCAATTTGCAAAAGCAGTTTGGGGAGAAACTGGAGTGGGTGAAGCATTAGTTGGGGAAGGGGGAATATCTGTAATATAACTAGGATGATTTTGGGGTCGATCAGCAGCATCCTCAGCCGAAACTGAACAATTGCCTTGACCATGCCACAGAGCCGTGGAAAACTTGATATCATTCAAAGGATTAGAAAGTCTTTGATTTAACTGTCGGAGAATCTGCGATCGCTTGAAGGTGAGCTGCTGAGACCAAGCAGCACTAGAAGTCGCGACAATCAGGACTCCTCGGTTGATAGAAACAGGTCGAGTGTGAGCGATCGCCCTTTGACCGACAACCATAGCCCAGTGGTCAAGCGTTGATTGAAACTGCTGCTGTTCGGGAGTCAGAAGCTGAATGTGTAAACGACCTAAAACCTGATTTAACGATTGCATCAAAATATATCTAAAGAAACTCAAGTCTGAAAAGCTGCTAATTTTATTTTCCACTACAAAACTGTTAGGAGTGCTTCGCATGAATCAATCTTCTGTGGTCAACTCGAACAAATCTTCAGATGCTCAACTGCAACCCGCACTTAAAGCGGTTTTAGGGAGTCTAGATGTTCAACTCGAAGAAGAACTCTCGCGATATCGACGCTATCGACGCAAGACAACCCCGACCCCAACCCCTGCAAAGCCGCCATCGAGTTCTTACACTCAAAAACCCTCAGAGGTGTTATCTGTCTCTGCGGGAGAAAGTAATATTGAACCGAGTTCAGCCCCAGCTACACCTGTCGCCAAATCTCCCAAATCCCAAATCCCATCGGGTTGGGAATCTGTTGTTGTCCCGTCATCGGCACCCTTAGCCCCTCGTTTATCAGAAACCGAGTCAGGGTCATCTACAAATGGTCACAGTTCTCCCCCCTCACCCGTTAATCCCTATGCACCCCAGGGTTATCTAGAATCGTCTCAACAATTGGTCAGCAGTCTCGAAGAACGGCGGGCTAGACGTAGAAAACGCAGTTGGGTGGGGAGTTTATTGACCCCTGTGGGGATTGGATCAATGTTGCTGTTTCTCTTATCCTGTATCGGTTTGGGCTATGTGGTGATGTCGCCGTCAGGAATGGCAACTTTAGGGTTAAATCGTTGGTGGAAATTTAATCAAAACCCCCAACAAACAGATGATTCGGCCGCTCCGAGACCTCTGGAACCCAAGCCGAATTTAGCTGCTCGTGAATTTGTTGATCTAGAGTTAAGCACCCTTAGCAATATTAATCCCAATCCGAATCCGATTCCGGCACCCACGACTCAAACTGCGGTTCCCCCAAATCCTCAAAATTTAACGCCACCCAGTCCCCTACCGAGTGGGCCTGGAATGAGCAACCTGACGAATGAACTCCTTCCTGATCCGGTTCCGGCAACTCCCAAACCTGCACCAGCACCGACTGTTGCACCTGTACAGACACCCACTCCTCAACCTCCAGCCGGAGCCGCAACTAAACCCAACACCGCTCCCGTTAGAGCCAATGATGGACTGTATTATGTGGTGACATCCTACACCGATGAACGAGCGCTAGAAAAAGTCCGAGAAGTTGTGCCGGATGCTTATGTGCGAGAGTTTAAAACCGGGGTAAAAGTTCAGATGGGTGCGTTGGATAATCAGGCTGCGGCTCAACGTCTGGCTGAAGAACTGCGCGTTCAAGGTGTTTCTGTGCAGTATGACACACCGAAAACTGGAGAATAGCTTGGGGAAAAATCATTATGGGGCTTTTTGGTCGCCTTTGGCGGGTTATTCGCGCCAATATTAATAGTTTGATCAGCCAAGCCGAAGATCCAGAGAAAATTCTGGAACAAACGGTGATGGATATGCAGGAAGACTTGGTGCAACTCAGACAAGCGGTTGCTCAAGCGATCGCCACCCAAAAACGCACCGAGCGCCAATCTTCTCAGGCAAAAACCACTGCTGAAGAATGGTACAGACGCGCACAACTCGCTTTGCAAAAAGGAGAAGAACGACTCGCCCGAGAAGCTTTAACTCGCCGGAAGTCTTATCTGGAAACGGAAGCGGTAATGTCTGCTCAACTCGAACAGCAAGCTCAAGTGGTTGAACAGTTGCGGCAAAATATGCGAAAGCTGGAGAGTAAAATTAGTGAGGCGAAGGCGAAAAAAGATCTATTTGTGGCTCGGGCGCGTTCGGCTCAAGCTTCTGAAAGGCTAAATGAGATTCTCGGCAATACTAGCACGGGAAGCGCTTTAAATGCCTTTGAACAGATGGAAGATCAGGTGATGCAACTCGAAGCCCGTTCTCAGGCGATGGCTGAACTCTCTGGGAATGATTTAGAAAAACAGTTTGATGCTCTCGAAGCGGATGATAATGATGTTGATGCGGAGTTGGCGGCGATGAAAGCGAAAATGTTACCGGGCAATAGGGAACAGTGAAGACAGTTTACAGTTTACAGTGACCAGTGACCAGTGAAGACAGTTTACAGTGACCAGTGACCAGTGACCAGTGAAGACAGTTTACAGTGACCAGTGACCAGTGACCAGTGAAGACAGTTTACAGTTAGCAGGGAACAGTGACCAGTGAAGACAGTTTACAGTGACCAGTGACCAGTGAAGACAGTTTACAGTTTACAGTGACCAGTGACCAGTGAAGACAGTTTACAGTTAGCAGGAAACAGGCTATCTTGCAACAGGCAAAAGGCAACCGTTTTTTTCGCTCACCCTAGTTTCCCCCCGAACTGTGCGCCCTGCGCTATGAATTAAAATTTCAGTACAGAGCAACAGGGGGAGATCCGGTAATGGAGTTAAACTGTAGGTAGTAGCTACTAGCAGTTGCCCAAAGCTATTCTATGAAGGCAGGTTAATTTGATCAGCCTGCTGCGATTAACTTTATAAACCGTTGAAGGAAAAACAGCGTTATGGGACTATTCGATCGGATTAGCCGTGTCGTTAGATCGAACCTAAACGATATGGTCAGCAAGGCTGAAGATCCAGAAAAGATCTTAGAGCAGACTGTTATTGAGATGCAGGAAGATCTGGTGCAGCTCCGTCAGGCGGTGGCACAGGCGATCGCTTCTCAAAAACGCAGCCAGCAGCAATATAATCAAAGCCAGTCTCAAGTCAATCAATGGCTCTCGCGCGCTCAACTGGCTCTGCAAAAGGGAGATGAAACCTTGGCTCGAGAAGCTTTGCAGCGTAAGAAAAGCTATGAGGAGCAAGCCAACACCATTAAGGCTACGCTCGACGGGCAAACTACTCAGGTGGAAGCCCTCAAACGCAACTTGATTCAGTTAGAGAGTAAAATCTCTGAAGCGAAAACCAAGAAAAATATGCTCAAAGCCCGAGCGCAAGCGGCTAAGGCAAATGAGCAGTTACAGGGAATGCTGGGCGGTATTAATAATACCTCGGGCGGAATGGCTGCTTTTGAACGCATGGAAGAAAAAGTCCTGCAAATGGAAGCTCGTTCTAATGCCGCAGGAGAATTAGCAGGTGCAGACTTAGAAAGTCAGTTCAAAGCACTGGAAGCCGGAAATGTGGATGATGATTTAGCGGCTTTAAAAGCGCAAATGCAGCTTGGCCCTGCTCAAACTCAAGCTCAACTCCCCCCCAGCCAAGCTTCTACTCCCCAAACTCCCGCCCAAAAAACAGAAGTTGATGCTGAGTTGGAGGAGTTACGCAAGCAACTTGACAACCTTTAGGCTATTCTGGGGTGTCACCGCATTGAACAGGGGTTTTTTGCCGATTGTCTCAGGTTTTGTGAAAATCAACAACTTGGCTCTGAGTAAAAGCCCCTGTTTTCAATGGTAATTGTCAAATTTTTAGCTAATCTATCGTTTTTTCAGTTTAACAAGAACAATGTCTAAAGTTCGTTTGCTGATTCTGAGTTCCTTTGCTTCTGGGTTCGGTTTGTGTTCTATTATCTTTTCTGTGTTTACAATGGCTTCCGAGTTTAGTTTTGGTTCTATATTTCGGTTTCTCCTCACGACTATTTTTTTCGGGATTAATATTTTGTTTACTGTTCACTACTATGCTTTGATGCTGCGAGAGTTTAAGTTGTTGCATCGAGTCAAAAATGATATTAAACGAGTGCAACCCAATTTATCATCCAGTCAGATCCGCTAAAATAATCACTCAACAAACCCTAAAATTATGTTTGATTTCCTTAATCCTATCTTGGGAAGACATCCCGAACAAGTGAAAGCGAATGTTGAAATTTATACTTGGCAAACCTGCCCCTATTGTATCCGAGCTAAATTATTATTGTGGTGGAAAGGGGTTAATTATACTGAGTATAAAATAGATGGCGACAATGTTGCTAGAAATCAAATGGCTGAACGGGCCAATGGGCGGCGTAGTGTTCCGCAAATTTTTATTAATAATCAGCATATTGGCGGATGTGATGATATTTATCAACTCAATAGCCAAGGACAGTTAGATCCTTTGTTAGCTGAAAATGTAGCCGCCTAAGACTCTAAATTGACTGCAAATTGATCAAGTGTGTTTAGCCGCCATTGTGCGTCGAGTTTGCGGTTTGTGGGAATTTCTAACACTCGAATTCCTTGTTTGGGTAGGGGGTTTAGGAGTTGTTTGAGTTGATGCCAAGATTGGATTTTTTGATAGTCTACGCTGTATGTTTTGCAGAGTTGAGCAAAGTCAATGTGTTGAGGAGTCGCGAAAAAATCTTCAAAAGGGGGATTATATTCTGCAATAGGTAACAGTTCAAAAATTCCGCCCCCGTTGTTATTGATTAACAAAATTGTTAGATGTCCGATGAATTTATTTCGCAACAAAAAGCCGTTTGTATCGTGAAGTAAGGCTAAATCACCTGTTAGTAATACGCTACTTTGTTGATGATGAGCGATGCCTAAAGCGGTGGATAATGTACCCTCAATTCCGTTTGCACCTCGATTAAAAAAGGGTTGAATTTCTAGAGCGTTGGGCATCCAGAAAAATTCAACATCCCGCACAGGCATACTATTAGAGATAAATATAGGCGTTTGAGGCGGTAAGATTTGCGGCAGAAGCCAAGAAACTTTGGGTTCTGTTAAAACTTCAAAACTTGTCATCTCTCGCTCTATTTCGCCTCTAACAATGGCTTCCGCATCTTGCCAAAGTTTCAGGTAATTTTTGTTAGTATTTTTCGGTTTAAGGTTGGATAAACTATCAGAAATTTGTTCGATAGAATATCGCAAATGAATCGCTGAATTGTGTAATGAATTGAGGTTTTGATAGGTTGGATCGATAATATAGGTTTGAGGTGAAAGCTTTTCTAGCCAAGTTCTTAGTTGTTTGCTGGTTGGTAAATCTCCGACTTGAATAATAGTATTAAAACTGAGTTTTTGAGCGTGTTTTTGATGGCGTAAAATTAGGTCATAGGTTGAAATTAAATTCGGATTAATTTTAGCATGATTTCTAACTGGAGATAACCCTTCTGCTAATACAGGCCAGTTTAAAAATTGGGAAAGTATAGCAACTGCTTGACTATATAATTGAGGAGACTGGGGTTGAGCGACTCCCGCAATAATTAAGCCTTGTTTACAGGATTGCCATTTTTCCAAGTATGGGTTTAAATTAAGAGTAGAATTAACGGGTTGTTCTGGAGAAACCGTCGAGAAGAAATCAGAGGGAAAAGTTGCTTCTAACTCTAACGCTGCGGCTTGGGGGACGGGTATTAAAGGGTCACGAAACGGACAATTAAGATGAACTGCCCCCGGTATCGGACGCTGCGATCGCTCCCAAGCATAGATTAGCGTTTGCCGCAGGTAAGATAACAGTTGAAGTTCTAAAGAAGGGGTTGCCAATTCGCTCTCCCAAGTGGGATAATTACCGTATAATTTAACTTGATCAATCGTTTGTCCGGCGTGACAATTTCGCAATTCTGGAGGGCGATCGGCTGTTAAAATCAGCAAGGGAACTCGACTTTCTCGGGCTTCAATTACAGCCGGATAATAGTTCGCCCCTGCCGTCCCCGAGGTACAAACGAGAGCCGTTGGTAAGCCTAATTTTTTAGCAATTCCTAACGCAAAAAAAGCGGCAGAACGTTCATCGAGAACGGGGATAGATTCAATATTCGGATGTTGAGCAAAGGCAAACGTTAGAGGTGTTGAACGAGAACCGGGGCTAATAATCGCAGTCGTTAATCCCAGTTGATGTAACGTTTCAACAAGAATAGAAGCCCAGACAGTATTTGTATTGCGAAAGTCGATCATAAATCTATTATACTGAAGTGAACAAATCTATAGTATGATGTGCGCGGGCTTGTGGAAAACTGTTAACCGTGAATATCGATTATAAACAGGTTTTTAGAAGGAAAAATAGATGGTAGGGGCGGGTTCACATCGATTTCTAACTTCCCACAGAAAACCTGACTAAACCTGCCCTTACTCCATAAAAATTCTACTGTAAAACTCTCTATAAATTCTATAAAACAATTATGTCTTTTGTTGGTCTGCACATTCATAGTGATTATAGCCTGTTAGATGGAGCCTCTCAATTACCCCAACTCATTGAGCGAGCCGTTGAGTTAGGAATGCCTGCAATTGCTGTTACCGATCACGGCGTTATGTACGGTGCTATAGAGTTAATTAAACAATGTCGCAACAAGGGAATTAAAGCCATTATTGGCAATGAAATGTATGTGATTAATGGCGATGTGACTCAACAACAACGGGGACTCAAAAAATATCATCAGGTTGTTTTAGCGAAAAATACAAAAGGCTATAAAAACCTCGTTAAACTGACAACAATTTCTCATCTGAAAGGATTTCAAGGAAAGGGAATTTTCGCCCGTCCCTGCATTAATAAAGAGCTTTTAGAACAGTATCACGAAGGGTTAATCGTGACAAGTGCCTGTTTAGGCGGTGAACTTCCCCAAGCCATTTTACAGGGACGTTTGGATGTCGCCCAAAAAACGGCTCAATGGTATAAAGATGTATTTGGTGAAGATTATTATATAGAAATACAGGATCACGGTTCGCCTGAAGATCGAATTGTTAACGTAGAATTAGTTAAAATTGCCCGAAAATTAGACATTAAAATTATTGCAACCAACGACTCTCACTTTATTTCTTGTTATGATGTAGAAGCTCACGATGCGCTACTTTGTATTAACACCCAAAAACTGATTTCCGAAGAAAAACGGATGCGTTATTCGGGGACGGAATATCTAAAATCAGCCGAAGAAATGGCGCAGTTATTTCGCGATCATTTACCCGATGATGTGATTCAAGAAGCGATTGCAAATACCCTAGAAGTTGCCGGAAAAGTTGAACCCTATACCGGAATTTTGGGAGAATCTCGTATTCCTGACTATCCCATTCCACCTAATCATACATCTGATACTTATCTGGAAGAAGTCACCTGGATAGGATTATTAGAACGTTTAAATGCCAAGACTCGTTCAGAAATTTCACCTGTATATCGAGAACGTTTAGAGTATGAACTGAAAATGATGCAAAAAATGGGATTTTCAACCTATTTTTTGGTGGTTTGGGATTATATTAAATATGCCCGAGAAAATAATATTCCCGTGGGGCCAGGTCGAGGGTCTGCCGCAGGTTCTTTAGTCGCTTATTCGTTGAAAATTACTAATATTGATCCGGTTCATCATGGGTTATTATTTGAGCGTTTTTTGAATCCTGAACGGAAATCAATGCCAGATATTGATACCGATTTTTGTATCGCTAGACGGGATGAAATGATTCGGTATGTGACGAACCGATATGGCGAAGATAAAGTCGCTCAAATTATCACCTTTAACCGCATGACGTCTAAAGCGGTTTTAAAAGATGTAGCGAGGGTGTTGGGAATTCCTTATAGTAAATCCGATCAAATGGCGAAATTAATTCCGGTATCAAGAGGAAAACCCGCCAAATTAAAAGTAATGATTTCTGATGAAACGCCATCCCCGGAATTTAAAGCCGCCTATGAAACTGAAGAGGTTGAGATTAAAGATGATAAGGGAGAAATCGTCGGAAAAATACCCGTGCGTCAGTGGATAGATATGGCAATTCGCATCGAAGGAACCAACAAAACCTTCGGGGTTCATGCGGCAGGGGTGGGGATTTCTAAACAGTCTTTAGATGAAATTGTGCCTCTACAACGAAACAATGATGGGGCGGTGATTACTCAATATTTTATGGAAGATATTGAGGCTTTGGGATTGTTAAAAATGGACTTTCTGGGATTGAAAAACCTAACGATTATTCAGCGAGTTGTTGAACTAATTGAGCAAAATCATCATTTTAAAATTAATCCAGATCAACTTCCCGTCGATGAACGCAGAGCTTGTCAAATCCTCGCAAAAGGCACAGCAAAAAAACTACCGCAAGATATTCAAAATACCTATAAACTATTAGAACGAGGTGATTTAGAAGGGGTATTTCAGTTAGAATCCTCGGGAATGCGGCAAATTGTGAAGGATTTAAAACCGTCTAATATTGAGGATATTTCCTCGATTTTAGCCCTCTATAGACCTGGGCCATTAGATGCGGGATTGATTCCTAAATTTATTGATCGAAAACATAAAAGAGTTCCCATTGAGTATGAACATCCCTTATTACAATCAATTTTACAAGAAACTTATGGGATTCTGGTTTATCAAGAACAAATTATGAAAATGGCGCAAGATTTGGCGGGATATTCGCTAGGAGAAGCGGATTTATTACGTCGGGCGATGGGGAAAAAGAAACTCTCAGAAATGCAGAAACAAAGAGAAGCCTTTATTGATGGTTCAACTAAAAATGGTGTGAGTAAACAAATTGCTGAACATTTATTTGATCAAATGTTAGCTTTCGCAGAATATTGTTTGAGTTATGATACTGAAATTTTAACGGTTGAATATGGGCTTCTACCCATCGGTAAAATTGTAGATGAAAAGATAGAATGTACGGTTTACAGTGTTGATAAAAATGGTTTTGTTTATACTCAACCTATCGCCCAATGGCACAATCGAGGAAAACAAGAAGTCTTTGAGTATTGTCTTGAAGATGGTTCAATTATTCGGGCGACAAAAGATCATAAGTTTATGACAATGGATAATCAAATGCTACCCATCGATGAGATTTTTGAAAAAGGGTTAGAATTAAAACAGGTTAATGCAGATTCGGTATAAGTCAAGTGAAAATTCTGAACTATAACCAACTTGATATTCAAAAAAAGTTTATTATTGGAGAATATTCAGCTATACAAACATCCAAAAATTCTATAATATAATCTACAATGATTCTTCTTTAGGATTAAAACGAAAAAGGCTCAAAATAGAAGAGATTTTAAGGAGTTACAAACATGGTTAAAATTGTTAGTCGAAAGTCTTTAGGTAGTCAAACCGTTTATGATATTGGCGTTGAAAAAGACCATAACTTCCTGCTGAAAAATGGTTCGATAGCTTCCAACTGCTTCAATAAATCCCATTCAATGGCTTATGGGTTCGTTACCTACCAAACGGCTTATCTCAAAGCGAATTATCCCGTTGAATATATGGCAGCCTTGCTAACAGAAAATAGCGATAATACCGACAAAGTACAAAAATATATTGACTCCTGTCAACGGAGTTTAAAAATTGATGTAATTCCCCCAGATGTGAATCGTTCGGAAGTAGATTTCACACCTTTTGAGGGTAAAATTATCTTTGGCTTATCTGCAATAAAAAATGTCGGAGAATCCGCGATTGAAAATATTTTAGTGGCTCGAAGAACCGGGGGTAAATTTAAGGATTTGGCTGATTTTTGTAGCCGGATAAACTTGCAATTTGTGAATAGCCGTGCTTTGGAATCTTTAATTAAATGCGGTGCTTTAGATAGTCTGAACAAAAATAGAAAACAGGCGATTGATCACTTAAATTCTTTAATTCCTTGGGCGCAAGGAAAAGCTAAAGATAAAGAAATTGGTCAGGGTAGTATTTTTGATTTATTAGGAGGAAACACCACAACGAATACCAACGAAGACGCACCTAAACCTCAACCAACTGATGATTTTTCGACTCAAGAAAAGTTACAACTTGAGAAGGAATTACTCGGGTTCTATGTTTCTGAACATCCTCTCAAATCTGTAATTAAAGCCTATCCTGTCGAAGATGCAATTACTTTACAAGATTTAGCGGAACACAAAGGAAAAAAAGTTAAAGTATTTTTGGTGATTGTAGAAGTCAAGCGCCATGTTACCAAGAAAGGGGAAACGATGGCTTTTCTAAAAGTTGAGGATATGAGCGGACAAGCGGAAGCGATTGTTTTCCCCAGAACTTTTCAAGAGATTCTAACTTCTCTCGAAGAAAACAAGTCTTTCTTGGTAACGGGTAAAGTCGATAAGCAGGAGGAGAAAATTCAGCTTATTATTGAGGAAGCGGAATCCGTTGAACACCTTTTGCAAAGCGTAAAACCTACCGAAAAACTACCCTCAGTTAGACTCTACCTAACACCCGAAGAAATCGAACAAACATCAAAATTAGATAATCTGAAAACGATTTTAGAGGATTATAATGGAAACCCAGACCAGAAAAAATACCCCGTTGAAGCAGTCGTCTCCAACCAATATTTAGTCAGATTTGGTTCTCGTTTTTGGGTCGAAGATCGAGAAGGAATTGTTGATCGCCTCAAAAGTAGTCAATTTCAAGCGAGTATTTTTAACGATGACCGAAAATAATGGGATACAAGCCCCGTCCTTCTAGGACGGCTTTTTTTGATTCTTAATGTATTGAATCAGTACGTCAATAGGTGCGCCGCCAACGGAGATAGCAAAATAACTAGGACTCCACAAAGCTGTTTTACCATATGGTTTTTCAACCCTGCTTGCCCATAACGGCGACTTGAAACACCTTTTAAGGCGTTCACAATTTTAGACACAGAAAGTTTGGGAGGGTATTCAATCAATGCGTGTATGTGTTCATCCTCGCCATTGATTTCTAAGATTTGAAAGTTCATTTGTG
>NZ_LATL02000150.1 GCF_000972705.2 Limnoraphis robusta CS-951
TAAAAACAGAAGGCAACGTAATAGTAATAATGAGGCTGTTGTGAGCGGGTTCTAAAAGCTTCTATGATGGCGTCTCGCTCAAGACTGGTGAATGGATTAATATCAGTTTCCTCATCCTCTGATTTCTTGATCCGCTTCCTGGCTTTCCCTGCCATTCCTTCAAAGGGTGAACGGTTCAGTTTGACTCGCTTAGATTCAACAGCCCACTTTAAGCAGGCGTTGAGCTGAACCATTAAGCGCCTGCAAGTGTCACCCGAAAGGGTTTGACTTCCCCAGTCCAGCATCTTTTGAGCATAACCAGTGCTTTCTAAGTTGGGGTCAGTATTTGCAAAAGGNCAGGCGTTGAGCTGAACCATTAAGCGCCTGCAAGTGTCACCCGAAAGGGTTTGACTTCCCCAGTCCAGCATCTTTTGAGCATAACCAGTGCTTTCTAAGTTGGGGTCAGTATTTGCAAAAGGCGATCGTTGAATGTGACCCAATATAACCAGATAATTACCTCTCCATGTTCCCGGTCGGACGCTTGAACGCCTAATTTCTATGTATTGTTCATAGAGTTTTACTAGGGTTTCTTTACTGGGTTTCTGTTCAGGAATGACTGTTTTTTGTGGGCGATAGCGTTCAAGAGTTGGGTCAAAGCGCTCGTAGAGAATATCAGCTTCAATCTGTTTAGCTTTGGCTTCTGCAAACTTGCGGTTATCGGGGGTGTCTTGTAGGTTCAGGTACAAATATCTCCGTTGTCCTTCACACAGATAACGGGGGATTGATAGCCGTAAAACTCCGTTGTAAGGCGACACCCCAACCTTACCCTTGCGGCGTTTGGATGAGTTGTTCATTAATTGTTTGTTGTATCTCTGACGGTTAAATCCGTTTAAGCTCGTTTTCTGGCAATATCAAAGGTTCAGTTTTATAACCCAAGTCCATTAGGNTTGTTTGTTGTATCTCTGACGGTTAAATCCGTTTAAGCTCGTTTTCTGGCAATATCAAAGGTTCAGTTTTATAACCCAAGTCCATTAGGACAATGTAGGTATGGATTTGACTTTTGTTTAATCCGTTGTATTTTTCAACAGAGCCGTAGCGACCTTTGAACTGCCCACCCACAATCGCAACTCTGTCTTTTGGGTCTAACTTGGGCTTGCTCATGGGGTGAATGTAGCCATCCTTGCGATAAATCCGACCTATTCCTTCAATTTTTTTGAGGAATGTCTCTACTTCCTCTGGATTATCTGGGAAGCGACTGAAGAACTCTTTCTGACTGAAACGTACACCTTCTAGCAAAGTTTCATAGAGGCTTTTCTGGATTTGAGTCTGGATCGGTTCAGGTGATGGTTGTGTATTTGAGATGTTTGGTTTTTGTGAAACGTTGATTTTTAGTGGATCAGGTGGATCAGTATCCTGAATTGCTTTGCTAGAGGGGTTTTTAAGGTGATCCACTTCTTTTTCTAGTGGATCACCTAGAGGTGGATCACTGGTATGGAGTGGATCAGTATTAGGTCGGCGCCAAGCTCTAGGCCTTTTACCGTTCTCAGACAGCCTCGTTCTACTCCAGCGTTCCCGCTTTAGCACTTTGGTGATGATTCTTGATATGGTCGCCTGGTCATTGACTCGGGTCGTATCAACAGATTGAATATTTTTGAGTATCCAGTCTATAGTGACTTCATTTTTATCAGAGAGCAGATTTAGGATTTCTTGTTCCAGGGGCAATTCATCTCTGAAGTCTTCATTGATCTCGTTGGATTGCTTCTGCTCAGATGCGGTCAACCACCAAATTTCCCCTTGACGATAGAGATGAACAGCAGCAGCCCAAATCTGATCGCGGTGTTCTTTGAGCCAGTCAATGTCAATTTCTGGTTTGTTGACCTCAATAATATTGAATCTCCGGCTGCCTGTATCATCCCGTAGAAAGTCGTCTGTGTTTGTGGTTCCGACAATGATAGCCCGTCTGGGTATGGGTTCACATTTACGTCCGTAAGGTTCACGGATTAAATCAACTGACGTTGAGAGAAATGACTTGATTTTTCCCACATCTTTCTTGCTGGTAATGCTTTCAAACTCGCTCCATTCACAGCCCCAGACGCGGTGTAGTTTTGCTACTTCATCTTTGTTTGAAATGTCTCCTACGTTGTCGCAGAAGTATTCTCGTCCAAACAACGTTTCCCAAGTTCTTGACTTGTTAATTCCCTGACGAGGACTCTGCAAAATTGTCACGGATTCACATTTGCATCCGGGGTCATAAACTCTCGCCACTGCACCAACAAGCGTCTTTTTGAAAATTATTTGATGTATGGGTTCATCCGTACCAAGCAAGTTTTCTGCCAGGTTGTCTAAGATTTTTGTGTCGCTGTATTGTTGAGCGCATTGGTCTAAATAATCCCTTACAGGGTCGTAGGCATTCTCTTTAGCCAGTTTTCGGATAATCCCCTCAACGGTTTTATCTTTCGCGTCAATTGTTATCCCAAAGTATTCGGAGATATCATCTTCTAGAAAGTCTAGATAAAAACGTTCTCCTTTGATGCCTAATTCTTCACTAAACAGCTCAATTTCTCTAGTACGTTCATTGAACCTCAATTGATTACCTATTACTTGTCTTGCTCTGTCGCGCTCCATTGCTATTTTAATGGCTTTATTGTCTTTGGCTCTAACGTTCTTGTCTGGTAGCTCTAAGGGTTGATTTTGTGGTTGTGGAGTGATGAGTTTTGCAGTCTTTTCTAACTGTTTAACTCGTTGGTCGGGTGTCAGTTCAACTTGCTCAATCCAGTCAGCAATATCACCTTTTTCTGGCATCTCTGACCACAGATCAACCGGGTTAATGACCGCAATGGGAAAGTCTATCTGTTGGGCTGCTTTGATGACTTTCTCTGCTTTATTGGTTCCGGCTTCATCATGGTCTGGAAGGTAGAGAANCGCAATGGGAAAGTCTATCTGTTGGGCTGCTTTGATGACTTTCTCTGCTTTATTGGTTCCGGCTTCATCATGGTCTGGAAGGTAGAGAAATCCTTTAACTCCTGAGCGTTTGAGTGTCAGCAGGTCAGCTAGGATGTCATCAAGCGTCCAGCTTCCCCCTTGCCAGGTGATCGTCACAATCTGATTCTGACGGGCTACCTCAACGCATTTTTCACCCTCAACGCCTAACACCCATTTACCCTTACCATGACGGATTGCCTCGTCAATCCGGTAAGCATTCCAGGGTAAGTCACCCTTACCTAATACCATCTCGGTGTCTTGCTGGTGATAGGGTAGGACTTTTTTACCAAGTCGCTGACTTCCCTCAAACTGCTCAAGGCGTCTCACTTCCTGTCCAGGTGCGTAGGGATAGACGGTGATAACTTGATTGCCTTTGGTGATGGGTTGAGGAATTTTAGGCGGTTCGGGTAGTCTTGCCAGTTCAATAGTTGGTTTAGGGGGTGAACTAGGGCGATAGGAGTAGCCGTTAGAATAGTCGCGGCGTTCTCTCTCATCTGCCGTCAGGATTTTAGCAATCAGCCTGGTATCTCCACAAGTCCAGCACTGATATTTTCTA
The DNA here is from genome assembly GCF_000972705.2 of Limnoraphis robusta CS-951. The sequence goes on from NZ_LATL02000150.1 coordinate 3,518, forward strand.
GTCTTCTGATCAATGCTAAGATTGTGGCTATCACAGGCAGGGCAATGATACTTACCTTTTTCCTTGGCAGGTTCTAGCTTGCCTAAGTATTTGCGGATATCAAACTCGGAGGTAAACATTAGCGATTACCTCCTTTAGTTGTTGGAAAGTTTACAGTTTTTCCGATGAACGACTTAAAGGCTGTGTCGTTACATTGCTTTTTAAGTCTTGTTATGGGATAATTCATTGTATAATTAAACTCAGCAAATTTTTAGCCCATCTCTCTCAAATCAGAAGCGCAGAGTGATGGGTTTGACTTTGCTGGTCAAAAAGACGGTTAGGTGTCAACTGATGGGGACTATTTGGATATCCCATTCCTCGGAGTTCGTTACGCTCCTAGCTCGCCGGATTTCTCTACCGCTACAAGCTACCCGGTGGTAGTTACTATGTACTCACGAATAGAGAACCTATGTAATTTAAACCACTATTATGGACTTACAAAATTACTGTGTGCGTTAAGCTACTCTCGCGAGTATCGCAAGCTCTCTCTGTCAACCGTCTTTTACTATTTCTTTTTGACCAGCATACAACAAACCAGACCGAGAGGGAAGATGTATGAGTAAGAAATATCGTCAAAACAAGAAAAAAGGCAGTGAAAAGCCTGAAGCAGAGTTTTCCCCAGAGTTTTTAATAACTCCAGACCAAGCTAAGAAGCTTTACTACCTTTGCCTGGAATTACACGTCCGGGGGATGATTCAATGTCCTTCCCGGTATATTGATACGTCCAGTACACCATCTCGCCGAAGCTATTGCCGTGTATGAGCTGCTTGCAGGTTAGCAGTTTAGCGTCTTTCAACTCACCGATCAGGCTACGGATTTTGTAAGAGCTATCGGGCTGCATACACGGTTTGACTGAACTCCAGTTAAAGGGTTGTGGTTGTTCTTCCAAAAACCTCAGTAGCCCATAGGCTGCAATGCTAATTTTTTTGCCTTGTACTTCCATGTTGATTGGTTTCTACTGCCGATAAAAATGGATAGCCTTGTATAGTAGCGCGTTAGTCGTGTTTGGTGTAAGCAGAAATTCTGCTACAGAGTTATATACTGTTGTTATAGAGTTAAGCTCTACGTCACTGGAGTAATGCGTTATGCACGGTTATAATGAAAGGCTGATTCCTGTGATCATTGACCTAACTGAAGCCGCTACATCAGGACTGGTCGGGATTGAGAAGTGTTCTCACTGGCGACTCAAACATCCTCTCTACCCGTTAACCTGACCTCAAATCGGCTCTTAACTGAGTTCACATCAATCTTTAACTCAGCCTCAAGGTAAGCCCGTTGATATTGGCTCTCTCCCCTGTTGTTGTAATTGTCAGAGACCTGTAACAATTGGATGACGTTAGCACGGGCTAGGAGGTCAAAGAAGGCTTTCCAGTTCTCAATCTCTTGTTCCGTTGCAGTCAGTCGGATTTTGGCGGTCATGGTATCTCCTAGAGCGGGGTAGATTGTTTGCGATCGGGTTGAGCTTGAGCAGTTCTTCGTGTGAGTAACAGTTTNGCTTAAACAGTTCCTTGATTTCCTTTTTCGTTTCTCCAAAAGTTTGATTAAGGTAATAGTCCTCATCATAATCAAAGAAGTCATCAAAACATGACGGCTCAGGCTTCACAATCAGCTCTTTTTTGATGATTACGCAATTGTTGATGATGTAGGCGACAAGATCAAGTATTTGCTGATTGGTTTCCTGATTCTTCAAGCAGGCTTCTTCTGAAATCAAAACTTTACTCAATTTTCCGTTGAGTTCACTGATGAGAAGTACGCATTGACCAACAATATGGTAGGGCCAATCTGTGTCATCTGAAATTTGATTAATATCTCTCATTGTTCAATACCTCTTTCATTACAATCAACGTGAACAAACATCATTCAACCTCCAAATAATCAGTGTGGTTTTTAAAGCAAATTAGGGGTGTAAATCACCCCTATAAACTGCTTAGTTGTTGTCGTGTTCGTCTACCAACTTTGGTTCAATCACTTCTGAGAGAACTGGTGACGNAACACGTTTAATTCACTGTCTACCCGTTGCCGTTCACTGATGGCGATGGGTTTGTTTTTGTGGTTGGTGTCGTAGGCTAGGATACTACATCCAAGAGCGGTTGAGGATGCGACTGTCTTCCATAGAATGTCAAGCTTTGGTGACAACGAGAGAACAGATAACAGTCCGGCACAACCAAGCCAGAAACTAACCCGTCTATCAATCCTTTCAGGGATGGAGATTAGAGCCATGCTAGGTTCACTCCTGTGATTGCTGCAATCACCACAAAAGCAGTTTTAACCTGATGAAATCTGCTCTTGTTTGACTCGGCATAGTAGACCAGTAAACCGCCAATAATGATGGTTTTTGCGAGTAGTAAAACTACTAGCACCCACTGCCACCAAATCAGGTTGGGCTGAATCAATCGGGCTACCAGTAAGGCAATATTAAATGATGCCAAACTGAGGGCTATTAAGTCAGNAACGGACTCCAAACTGTCGGTATCAGCGCTGAACTTTCCCCGTTGTAAGGTGACTTGTTCTTTCAGGTCTTTGGCTTGCAGTTTGGCGGCTTCTACTTCCTCTGGTGTGAGGCGTTCAATCCCGGTGAAATTTCCTCGGTAGTGTTCAGCAAAGTTGTACTGATTGTTGCTGATTGGGGGCGCTGTGTTGGCACTCTGGAGAATGCTTTCAGCTTCACTCATGGACTGTGAACCGATTGACTTGTTCTGTTTCTTACCTAGTCCAAACATCTAATCAATCTCCTTAACGATTGCCGAAACTTTTGCAAAACTGATGGCTAGAGTCTCATCCCAGATTTCTGTCTTGGAGTACATTCGAGCCACTTTATCAATGTGTTGGGATGCCAACTGACCAACCGGGATTGAGGCGGCTTTTACCCACAACCAGAGTGCAAGCATAAAAGCGTTACCGAGTAAGAATTGAATCATTTAACTATCTCCGACGCTGAAAAGTGATGTGCTTTTTCAATTCACCTGTTGTTGGGTCAGCAAAATACTCATTCTCGGTTATGTCCCAGTCGTTGGCGTCACTGGGAAACGGGTTAGCATCTCCAGTTTCTGGCCCAAAATACCGGACTGTTTTCCCGGTTTCATTGTCAACAATTCTCATTCGTGAACCGTTTCTCTCAACAGTGTAGGGTTCATCACTGGGAGTTGTTTCCCCTCCAAAAAGCCAATTAAGCACTTTGGTTTCCTCCGAATGAACGCTTGAGAATGTCCTCAGCAGTTGTTGTGAAACTTTCAGCCAAGGGTGCGTACATCCGATAAGCAAGTTCGGTGCCAAACTGCTTGTTTTGAACTCCAACTTCATCGGCCATGATTAGCAGTTGAGATTTCAGATTGTTGATGGCTTGATAAGCATCTGGAACGGGTGCAAGCTCAGGCTGGTAGGGTTCAACTGAAACCAGAGCAGTTGGCTGGTTATTTTCTGAACGAATTGACCGTTGCCAATCTTCATAAGTCATGGTGCCTTCTTTCCCACAACAACTGAGGTAATCCAGTAGATAGCCGTAACCTTCCTCCGTCAGCAACTCCTCTTTCGTGAACTCATGGATCGTGGATATTTCTGTCCATGTGACCGTTTCCTTGACGCGGGACAAAGGAGACTTGCCGTCACGTCGAGACAAATGACCCTCACTTAATCCCGTTAGCTGAGAAATTTCAGATATGCTGTACATGGTATGTATGTAGGGTTTACCCGTTGTCAATGTACGATGTACACGCTCTCGTGTACTGATGTACATCTTACTTACTCGTGTTTAATATGTCAATCACCTGCAAGTAAAATATTATGGGTTCTAGACTTTCGGTAAGCTTGAGTGACGAAATAACAGAAGTGGTAAAGCTAGCTCTTAGCCTTTCTGGCAAGAGTCAGAATGCCGCTTGTACACAGTGGATTATGGAGGGTGCATTAAGAGAAATAGCCTTGTTTAAAAAAGCTCAACTCCTCAAAAAGCCAAACTTTCCGTATGAGCTACCAGACTCAGAGGATGAGCCAGATGAGTAATGCGATCGCATTTCCGGTTCAATGGCCCCCTTGTTTGGCGATCACTGTACATTGAAACACTGACTTTGCTGTATCGCTGTACATTGATTCATGTAAATGCGATCGCCCACCTGTTAACCTGAGAACAG
>NZ_LATL02000151.1 GCF_000972705.2 Limnoraphis robusta CS-951
TTGACTACTCCCCCGAATTAATTCGGGGGAATCCCCGTAGGGTATTTCTGAACTTCTGACGCCGAAAATTGTCAGACTCATAGGCCAAGTCAAATCGCCTCTAACACACCAAACAAGTTGGATAGTTTACTTTTTTAGCTTGAAGACTTTCTTAACTTCCAACACAGAGCCAATTCGGTACGCTCAGTTTCCTGCCGTTGCTGTATCTCGGAGCCATAATGCAATATTACGCTTTCGGATTGCCGGGGTTTCTCCGTACTAGGAAAACTTCAACGCGCAGTTGGTACAGTTTTACTTGTCGTTTCTTTACTATCTTACAGCAACTAAAGTGGCTCGTGTCGTCTTTCCGCCCCTGAATAAATTCAAGGGGCTACCAGCCTACCGGACTTCCTCCCGTGTCTGGTGTGTCGAGCGTGTTTTTTCTTCTTTCTCTTTTTAATACAGCAAAAATATAACTCCTGCTGCCAATCGTAAAATTGCAGGAGTTTGTTCAATTTCTCCTATTGGGACTTGGAAACCGTAGGGAAAGGTGAGAGTGAACCCTTATGCGGAAAGCAGTTCGGTTTCAGTTGAGAAGACAGCTTCTAATTGATCAAAGATTTCAAAGACTCGATCGAGTTGGGTGATCTCAAAAATCAGTTTAACGGTAGCGGAAGGATGACAAAGAACTAAACGACATCCTAATCTACGAGCAGATTTGAGAGCTGTTACCAATGCACCTAAACCGGAACTGTCGATAAACTCGACTTCTGCTAAATCAATAATCCACAGTTGAGGCGGTTCGGGTGGAATGGCGAGTACCTGTTGCTTAAGCGCGTTACCGCCTTGCAAGTCCAGCCGTGGCTCTGGCTGAAGTAGGATATGCTGTTGACATTCTGCTAATTTCATAACTATCACTCCCCAAAGATTATCTTTTGTTTCCCATTCACCTTACTCTGTTTTTGACCAGGTGATTCTGATAAAAGTTTCAGTATCCTGAAAACGGACTGTTCCAGAAGGCTAGTATTGATCAGTCTATTCTACTCGGGAGGACAGATTCCCGTCATCAAGATAATATAGAAGTATAAAGCTTTGCAAAAAAACATGAAGGCAGCATTGAATGTCTTTTGAGATTGTATCACTGGAAACAATTCAGGAAATTGCCCACCAGTACGGCTACGGGGCTGTTTTTCTGGGAATTGCCTTAGAAAATGCCGGAATTCCTCTGCCTGGAGAAACGATCACTCTGGTCGGCGGTTTCCTCGCCGGGAGTGGTGAACTGGACTATTGGTTTGTCCTCGGTTGTGCGATCGCCGGAGCAATACTCGGAGACAATTTTGGGTATTGGATCGGTCGCTGGGGAGGTTGGCCGTTTTTGCTGAGTATCGGTAAACTCTTTCGGGTTAACGAAGCCAAACTTACAAAAGTCAGAAGCCAATTTAGTGAAAACGCCGCAAAAGCGGTATTTTTAGGGCGGTTTGTCGCATTATTGCGAATTTTTGCAGGGCCGATGGCGGGGATCGCTCGAATGCCTTATTGGAAGTTTTTGCTTTGTAATGCCGCAGGTGCGGCAACTTGGGCTTCTGTTATGGTGAGTTTATCGTTTTTTGTGGGTCAAGTTGTTCCGCTTGAACAATTGGTGGCTTGGGTAGCACAATTTGCGGTGATTGCTTTAATTTTGGTTGTGGCTTGGGTGGTGGTTCCGATTTGGTGGGAATCTCGCCAAGCAGATAGTCTGTGATCGATTTGAGCTTTAATATCAATTTTTACTGACAACAGAAGAGGGCAGAGGGAAGAGTAATTTTTTGCAGCCAGTTGCGTCCTATTTCCCCCTGCCCATTATTTGTAGTAATCTTTCACAAAACTCATATCAATTACACGCGCACTCGTGGCTTTCTCGCCCCAACTGAAGAACCTGCGATCGCAGCAACTAAACCGAATAAAGAACCCAGTAAGAATGACCAAGCGGTTTTTGCACTATTAGCAGCAAAATTTTGAAAATCTTGGGCGGTGAAATTAGGAGCTTGATTTGGAATATCGACGCCACCGGGTTGTTGAACTTGGTTAATCACTTCGCCTGCGTTAGAAGCAACGATACCAAAGGCTCCCGAGACTCCTATAGTCAGAAGCCATGTACTCAGAGCTAAAGTAGTAGCCCATAAAATTGCACCGTTTAACATGGCTGTTTTACTATTCATCGGGCCACACATTTGAGCCATGACCCATCCCCCGATGAATAAAGAAATTAGTAGACTAATAATTGACCAAATTCCAACTCCAGTGCCGACATTACCTGCCGATGCTCCGTTTGCACCTGCTGTCAGTCCGATCGCACTTCCTAAAGCACTTAATACCAGTTGAGAAGCGATCGCTACTACAAGACCTGAGAAAATAGCACCCCAATGCACTCGATCATGGTAATCGACTAAGGCTTCTGTTGTTCTAGATTGTATAAGTGGATCTTCTGTTCTGTAAGCCATTATTTTTCCTCGACTTTGTAAAAATCTGATCAGTGTTGTTCATTAGTAAGGATTCTATTCAATCAAGTTCATCTTTACTATCTACCTTAAGGTTATTAAATTAAATTTTTATCTCATTCTTTAGATAGAAATTGGCATTTTATTGAGCTGGGAAGAAGTCAAAACAATAATACTTTCGATTGATTAGGATTAGGAATTAGTCATTGAAAAGAATCAATCTGCCTTAGAGGTTTTGCTTACCACAACATATGATTGAGAAAATTACGAAAGAGTTTGAGTTCATCGGGTTCTTGATAATTTTGAGGTAATAAATCTAAAATAGCAGCTTGCAACGTTTCTAACACAATTTGTATATCTTTGGGTTGAGGTCGATTAATTTTGGGAAACCTAAGCGGTTCACCAAAACGCAGAGTAAGTTCTTTGTATAAATAAAGGTTTTTGGTGCCAATAATTCCCACAGGAAGAATCGGAACTCCTGTTTTTAAAGCGTAGATCACTGTTCCCCGTTTTAGAGGCAAAAATAACTCTCCTTCTTGAAATCCTAATCGACCTTCAGGAAACATAATTATGCCTTGATTTTGGGCAAAAATTCCCTGTACAATTCGATCTAAACGTCGTAAACTTTGAATTGAGTTTCCTTTAGGAACTTCTTGTTCAATGGCTGCGGCTAACTCGGTTAAATGTTCTTCTCCGGCTTTCGCTGCTTCTAACACTGCAAGTTCTTCTTTCCAAATGCGTTCAATCGGAATGGTTCCGCCACTGTAGCGCAAAAAGACCCGTTTCCAAAACTTATTATACAGCGTGCGAGCATCCCCTAAAATATAATAATAAGGTTGATAGGGAATTTCTGATAAAATTAAGAAGGGATCGATATGGCTGAGGTGATTGGGTGCGATGATAACAGGCTGTGAGGAAAGTCGATCTAAATGCTCAACTTTCACCCGAAATAAACTGTGAATAACAGTGCGAATACACAACCAACGTATCCAACCTCGTCGTTTTAAATCGGACTTTTCTTGAGTTAAAACTTCGGTTTGATATAAGGATTTTTGAACAATGCCTTCAGCATTCAGCAAGCGGGCTGCTTCTAACCCTTCTCGGGCGCGTTTAATTGTCTCTGGTGTTAAGGGAGGTAATACAAGCGGTTGATTGTTTGACTGAGATTGAAAAGGAATATTGCTATTCATGTAACAGAATGCGAGAATAGAGGAGTAGTTGTCTCGCAGTTTAAATGATCAGGTTGGAAAGTGAAATTAATCGTCAATATGTTTGTCAACTGTCACAGCCTGTTCATGCTGAAAGTGAATGTAGATTAGCACAAAATAAAAAATTTGAGTAGACTTTTAATAAACTGTCACAGAAGTTGGGAAGGTCGTTGATGTAAATTTTTGAGTGCTTCTTTTAAATCTGCTGTTAGATTTTTTGTGGCATTTTTCATCGAATTCTGTTGATACTCTCGAACATTTAAAGGAGAACCAATATTCACCCAAACCTTACACCCCATTGGGAGCGGGGTGGGATGTTGATAATAAATACTAACCGGAACAATGTTTAAACTCAAATCAGATTGATTAGAAATGGCTTGTAGGGCAATTCTAGCAACTCCGGGCTGAATTTGATCAATTTGATTATCAGGAATAATATGTCCTTCTGGAAATAATACCAGAACATTTTGATTGTGTAATAATTGAATACTGTAGCGAATACTCGATGTTCCAGGGCGATCGCGATCAATGGGAAACCCCCCCAAACGACGCACAAACCAACCTTGTATTCCCTGAGTTTGTTCTAATAAAACCATGTAACGAAGATCTCGGCTTGTTACCTTTCGCCCGGCTGCATAGGCTAAAAGAATCGGGTCCCAACGGGATCGATGAGTTGGGGCTAAAATCACCGCCCCTTCCGAGGGTAAATGTTCCTGTCCGTAAACCTCTATTCTGCCAAAAAAAACAGGTAAAACAAAAGTGGAAAGTAGAAAGTAAGTCAGAGGAGTCAGCCAAGGTGAAATCTCTGACTCTATCCCCATTGCGTTTGTCTCGGAGGCGATCTCAGACATGAATTCCTCCAAAAGTTTTGAGGGTTGTTAAAATAAACCACTATAACGTTCTTCGGCCCAAGGTTCGCCCCGTTTATGATAGCCGTTGCGTTCCCAAAATCCTAACGCTTCAACGTTAAGAAACTCCAAACCATTAATCCATTTTGCACTTTTCCAAGCGTATAAATGAGGAACCACTAAACGCAATGGGCCACCATGATCGGCGCTTAAAGGTTCATCAAATAAAGTATGGGCGAAAAAGTTTTCTTCTCGGAGGAAGTCTTCTAGGGCGATATTGGTGGTGTAGCCTCCATAGCAATGTTCCATGATGTGAACCGCTTTTGGATCGACTTCAACCTGTTTCATAAAGTCGGTGACTTTAATTCCTCGCCATTTCACATCGAGTTTTGACCAACGAGTAACGCAGTGAAAATCAGCCGTAAATTCACTCTGGGGCATTGCCATGATATCAGACCATGTGAAGGTCTTGGGTGTGGCTGAACCCCAAACTTTAAATTCCCAGTCTTCTGTAGAAATTTCCGGCGTTTCTCCGTAGGTGAGGACAGGAAAACCATTAGCCAGGTACTGACCCGGAGGAACGCGATCGATGAGTTGTGATTCGGGCTTTTGAAAAAATTTGCCTAGCATTGCTTTGACTCAATAGCAATCTTGATGCAATGTTCAGTATATCGCACAATACTTACAGACAATAGAATCAGGAACAGAAAACAGTGAGAATTTATTAACCGGACAATGGTATCACACGTAGAGCGCAACAACGACTATGGAACATTAAGCTGTCAATTTGGTCAACGGATGTGATTGCATATCCTTGACCTCTAAACTCCTATTGCATAAATATGACAAATCATCAGTAATTTACTATACTGTGATCGACGTAATGTTAAGAAATAAAAACGATGACTTCACAATTCATTATCCCTCTAGTGATTTGCTGTCTAGCCGTTTGGATCAGTTTGGGCGATCCGCTAGGAACCCCTGAAGAACTACCCCGTCTGCTTTCGGCTATTATTGGCGTGGTGTGCGGAATTTGGTTTTTTGTCGTCGCCCCTTGGGTACTGCAACTCAGCTTCACTGTGATGCTTCTCCTTTCCAGCAACTTTTTCCTCGGAGATGGTTTTAAGGTAAGATAGCCACTAGATAGATCGCAGAGGATATTAAGATTGGGTGCAGTTTCAGGTTAGAATTGCTCGATTACGTTGGTATCTGAGACTTTTTCAGAGCTTTATTGGTTTATTTATTATTGTTATTGGGGCAACTGGGTGTCAATCTGAACTGAAAGTTGCTGAGTCTCAACGTAGTCAACAAGGAATGGTGGTTTCTGCTGATCCGTTGGCGAGTGAAGCAGGAGTTGAGATGCTAAAACTGGGCGGTAACGCCGTTGATGCGGCTGTCGCCACAACGTTTGCTATCTCTGTAGTTGAACCGTTTTCTGCGGGAATAGGAGGGGGTGGGTTTTTGTTAGTTGGTTTTCCTCCGACGACTCCACAAGCGGAGGAAGCCTACAATATCCAAACCCTAGATTTTCGCGAAAGAGCGCCGAAAGCCGCCACACGGGATATGTATCTCGATGAAGCCGGAAAGGTTAAACCGAGATCGAGTTTAGATGGACATCTCGCCGCAGGTACACCGGGAACGGTTGCGGGACTTTATACTGTACATCAATATTATGGAAAGTTGCCCTGGGCGACGGTGGTTGAACCTGCTATTCGGTTAGCTGAAGACGGATTTATTGTTAATGAATATTTTGTCAGTTCTGTTAAGCGGCGTCAAGAGGTGATTAATAATAATCCCGCAGCCAAAGCGATTTTTACTCGCAATGGGGAATGGTATCAACCGGGTGAGGTGTTAATTCAACAAGATTTAGCAGCAACGTTAACAAAAATAGCTGAAGATCCGAACAGTTTTTATCGGGGAGAAATTGCTAGAGCGATCGCCGCAGATATGGCAAAAAATGGCGGTTTAATGACTGTAGATGATTTAAAAGCCTATACTCCCATTTGGCGTAAACCGATTTGTGGAGAATTTCGGGAAACTCAAGTTTGTTCGATGCCTCCTCCTTCTTCGGGAGGTGTACATTTAATTCAAATTCTCAATATTATCGGAGATACTAACTTAAAAACTTGGGGAAGACAACACCCAGACACGTTACATTTGTTAGCCGAAGCGATGCGAATTGCTTATGCAGATCGGGCGACTTATTTGGGCGATCCGGATTTTGTGACGGTACCTGCACGGGGTTTAACGAGTTTAGCCTATGCTGCCGAACAACGTCAAGCAATTAATAACAAGAAAGCCAGACTTTCAACAGAGGTGAAACCAGTTGATGAAACGACTTTAAAGCGTTATGTTTGGGAGTCTCCCGAAACGAGTCATTTAACAGTTGTCGATGATCAACGCAATGTTGTTAGTTTGACGTTTACTATTAATGGTAGTTTTGGGGCGGGTGTGGTTGCAGAAGGGACGGGAATTGTTTTAAATAATGAGATGGATGATTTTGCAGTGGCGCCGGATGTTCCGAATTTGTATGGGTTAGTGGGTGGAGAAGCCAATGCGATCGCCCCGTTGAAAACGCCGTTATCAAGTATGAGTCCAACTATTGTCACGAAAGATGGAAAGTTGGTGATGGCGGGAGGTTCACCCGGAGGAAGTACGATTATTACTACTGCATTACAATTGGTGTTAAATGTGGTGGAATTTGATATGAATGCGGGTGAGGCGGTATCGGAACCCCGAATACATCATCAATGGCTACCGGATCAGTTAATGGTTGAAAAGGGGAGAATGAAGCCGGAAACGTTGGATGAGTTGCGGCGTCGGGGACATAATATTATTGAAAGGGACGGTTGGGGTAATTCTAATTTAATTCGAGTGACGCGAAATGGAATGTTAGAAGGTGCTGCCGATCCGAGGCGAGAAGGGGCGGCTATTGGGCTTGAAAATTAAAAATTTATGGGAATTTAAAAACCCGGTTTCTTCAAGAAACCGGGTTTTTGGGATGTATAGTAATATTGTAGGTTGGGTTGAGAAAACCCAACAAAGTTGTATAGTAATATTGTAGGTTGGGTTGAGAAAACCCAACAAAGCCCGATCAGAAACCCGTCAATTCAAAGGCAGGTTCAAGAATAAAATATCCGTCAACAGCAGATGATTCCGGTAACGCTGCGACTCCTTTTTCAAATTCAGAGGGTTTCATTTGATAATTTTTTAACAGTTCGTATTGAGAGACATAGCCTTCAAAAACATCGCTCCGAGCCATTAGTTTTCGCAGGGCTGGAATGACCAGGGTTTTCTCTTTTTCTAAACCAATACCAACATTTTGATTAAGGCCAGATTTACCTTTTCTCAAAAGACCTTTAGAATACCAAAATTCGTTAATATGATTGCGTCTCAATTCCTCAATCCAAAACAGCCCTTTCTCATCTTTATATGCAAAATCCAACCATTTTGTTAGCTCTAAAACTAAAACATCATCAACAAAATCAGTTGCTATAAAACGTTGGGGATACTCTCCAATCAGAAGTGATTTTGCGACTCTACGAGCTTGAGTTTGCCAAAATAAGTTCATTTCCTCAATTTCTTTTAAAGCAATTTCAAGCATTCCTAATTCAGCCGTACATCTTGCATGAGCCAATGCTGTTAGCGAAAAATATTCCTCATTAGCCATCGCTATCTCAATTGTATTAGAGTGGGATAAAAGCTCCTGATAGCGCATATTAATCTCACCCAGTTTTTTGCGGGAATCGTGCAGAATTGTATGGCGATGTTCAACCGGAATATTATCGTCGGCTTTTAACAGTTCTTTGAGAGCATAAAAAAGCTGTGCGCGTTCGGAAGTTTCTAGAAAAGATTTTATTTCCTTAACGTCTTTTTGGATTTCTTGCAGCCTGTTATCGATTGCGTTTAGTCGGTTATAAAGAACAGCAAAACTAACACAACTAACCGTTAAATTCAAACCCGATAAAATTGTTGTACCTGTTGCAATCTGAAGAACTTGTTGGGTCATCTGTGAAAGTGAATTAACCTGACCCGACAACTCAAATAATTGATCGGTGTTCAATTGAGCAATTTCTTTAATTTGTCGAGTTTCTCCTTTGACTTGTTCAAGTTGAACATTGCCAACAATTCCAGAAATTAAATTAAGCCCTGAAACAAGCGCTGTACCTGTTGTCATCTTAAGAAGTTGTTGAGTCATCTGTGAAAGTGAATTAACCTGACCCGACAACCCAAATAGTTGAGCATTAGCAGCAATTCCAGAAATTAAATTAAGCCCTGAAACAGCAGCACCGACAGGGTTGAGTGGAGATGTTACTAAATGTCGAACAATTTGACCTGCATTTTCTGTTCCCGCAGCCCAACGAATTACACCGCCATAATCCTTGTACTTTCCAGTTATTAAACCCATAATAACTTCAGAGGGAATTGCTCGAACAACCGTCCATCCTGGAATAACCATGTTTGTTAACCTCTAGAACTCTACTCATTATTCATCCAAAATCCTTTTCCAAAAAATAATTTAGTTTGATTAGGATTCCCTTTTTTATCCGTCGTTACCATTATCAATCATCCCAATCAAACATACAATTAGTAATTGTACGGAATTTCGATCAATTGGGTTGTATCAAAAGTTTTCAGCAACTCCGAGAATTTACGGTTGAGTCGTTGTCAGTTATCTATACTTATAGTTGGGTTGCGCTATCGCTTAACCCAACCTACAGTTGAGTAATATTGTAGGTTGGGTTGAGGAACGAAACCCAACAAAGTTGTTGAGTAATATTGTAGGTTGGGTTGAGAAAACCCAACAAAGCCCGATTAGAAACCCGTCAATTCAAAGGCAGGTTCAAGGATAAAATATCCGTCAACAGCAGATGATTCCGGTAACGCTGCGACTCCTTTTTCAAATTCTGATGGTTTCATTTGATAATTTTTAAACAGTTCGTATTGAGAGACATAACCTTCAAAAACTTCGCTCCGAGCCATTAATTTTCGCAGCGCTGGAATGACCAGAGTTTTCTCTTTTTCTAAACCAATACCAATATTTAGATTAAGGCCAGATTTACCTTTTCTCAGAAAACCTTTAGAATACCAAAATTCGTTAATATGATTGCGTCTCAATTCCTCAATCCAAAACAGCCCTTTCTCATCTTTATATGCAAAATCCAACCATTTTGTTAGCTCTAAAACTAAAACATCATCAACAAAATCAGTTGTTATAAAACGTTGGGGATACTCTCCAATCAGAAGTTCTTTTGCGACTCTCCGAGCTTGAGTTTGCCAAAATAAGTTCATTTCCTTTATTTCTTGTAAAGCAATTTCAAGCATTCCTAATTCAGCCGTACATCTTGCATGGGCTAATGCTGTTAGCGAAAAATATTCCTCATTAGCCATCGCTATCTCAATTGTATTAGAGTGGGATAAAAGCTCCTGATAACGCATATTAATCTCGCCCAGTTTTTTGCGGGAATCGTGCAGAATTGTATGGCGATGTTCAACCGGAATATTATCATCGGCTTTTAACAGTTCTTTGAGAGCATAAAAAAGCTGTGCGCGTTCGGAAGTTTCTAGAAAAGATTTTATTTTCTTAACGTCTTTTTGGAGTTCTTGCAGCCTGTGATCGATGGCGTTTAGTCGGTTATTAATAACAGCAAAACTAACACAACTGACCGTTAAATTCAAACCCGATAAAATTGCTGTACCTGTTGCCATCTGAAGAAGTTGTTGAGTCATCTGTGAAAGTGAATTAACCTGACCCGACAACTGAAATAATTGATAGGTGTTAAATTGGGCAATTTCTTTGATTTGTTGAGTTGCTGCTTTAACTTGTTCAAGTTGAACATTGGCTATAATTCCAGGAATAAAATTCAGCCCTGAAACAGCACCACTGAGGGGATTGAGTGGAGATGCTACTAAATGTCGAACAATTTGACCTGCATTTTCTGTTCCCGCAGCCCAACGAATTACACCGCCCCAAACCTTGTACTGTCCAGTTATTAAACCCATAATAACTTCTGGGGGAATTGCTCGAACAACCGTCCATCCTGGAATAACCATGTTTGTTAACCTCTAAAACTCAACTCATTATTCATCCAAAATCCTTTTCCAACAAATCATTTAGCTTGATTAGGATTTCTTTTTTTGATTCTGTATGTCTATTATCAATAATCTCAACACAATATACAATTCGTATAATTACGGATTTTTTAGAAATCGGGTTGTATCTTAAAAAGAGAGGGCTTTATCGTTACCCTAAAAGCGGGGAATAAATTCCCCGTCTAAAAACCCAAGTCCTATACGCGAGGACTTTATGTATTAGACAGAGATTTTAATCTCTGGCGCTTGTGGGGGTTGCGGTGGAGATTAACACTCATTTGAGGGACAACAGTCAAGCTGTCACACTCGCATTTTAGGGTGATGGGGGTTAGAAGACTGAAATGGGGAGTTTAACGGGGAAATGAGGTGAGAATACTTGTGATAATTTAGGAAGTTGTACGTTAGGGGAACTAAACTTTTTGAGGCTTTTATAGAGTGAAGTTAAGCAGAGAGTCTTACTGGTTTAACTTTATCGAGGTCTTCCCCATGCAAGTTTTCACTCACACTCCCCCAACTCCGGAAAAACTCCTCAATAATCGCTATCGTATCATTGAATCTATTGGTCATGGTGGGTTTGGTGAAACGTTTCTCGCAGAAGATACTCAAATGCCTTCGAGTCGTCGGTGTGTGATCAAACAATTAAAACCGAGTGTTAATCGTCCTGAAATTTATCCGTTAATTCAAGAACAATTTCGTCGTGAAGCTGCGATTTTAGAACAACTGGGTGAAAAAAGCGATCGCATTCCTCGATTATACGCTTATTTTGAAGAAGAAGAACAGTTTTATTTAGTTCAAGAATGGATTGAGGGAGAAACCTTAACCACTCGTATTCAACGTTTGGGACGGTTGAGTGAGGCGGAAGTTAAAGAGATTTTGCTGGGTTTATTACCGATATTGCATCGCATTCACAAGCAGGGTTTAATTCATCGGGATATTAAGCCGGATAATATTATTTTACGCCATCCAACGGGTAAACCTGTTTTAATTGATTTTGGGGCGGTGAAGGAAACGATGGGAACGATGTTAAATTCTCAGGGAAGTCCGACGGCTTCTATTTTAATTGGAACACCGGGTTTTATGGCTTCGGAACAAGCGGTGGGTTATCCGTTATATTCAAGTGATCTTTATAGTTTGGGGATGACGGCGATTTATTTGTTGACGGGAAAAACGATTAAAGAGATGAATATTGATCGGGAAACGGGTAAAATTTTATGGCGAGAAAATGTTCCCGATGTTAGTTTTAATTTTGCTGAAGTTTTAGATAAAGCGATTCAATTTTATCCTCGTGATCGTTTTTCTAAAGCTGAGGAAATGTTCGCCGCTTTACAAAAGCTTCCGAGTCCCATTCCCAAAACTGAAGCTTCCTTACCGCCTTCGACGATTATTTTTCCTAAACCGGCTTCGTCACTCAAAAATAAATACTCTAAATTTACAATGTTTCATTCGTTAAAAGATTGGCAAAAAGCAACATTATTAGGGATTCTCATGGGTGCTTTTTTGGGATTAGGAATTGCTATTCCTCTGAAGATTTTATTTAAATCAAAGTCTTCTCAAGCGTCAACAATTGAGCAACAGTCTAATTTACCGATGTCTTTTTATTTTATTGCTGATTCGGCTTTTAATGATCCTGAAAAAGCTGAACAAAAACGTCAATCTTTAATTGAAGCAGGTTATTCTGATGCAGGTTTATTTTGGAGTTCAAACTATTCTAATTGGTCTCAAGATAAATCCTACAAAGTTTACAGCTATTGGTTCAAAAACAAGTCAGAATGTGAGGAAAGTTTATCAGAATATCGTCAATTTAACGCGAGTTCTTATTGTGGTTTTGCTACAAAGTAAATCAGAAAAACCACGCGAGACATAAAGACACAAAGATGATTAATCAAAATTCCCTCATCTCCTGTTTCAGATCAGTATTTATGGGGAATAAAAACCCGGTTTCCATGATTTATATCATGTCCGGATAATTAGTGATCAAAAACTTTCTCATAATCCTCCTCTTTCTTCTTCTTGATTTCCTCCTGACTCCTGACTCCTGACTCCTGACTCCTCGAGTTACCGGGTTTTTTGGGCGGAATCAATTAATTTTTTACGGTTTTAATCGGTTGTAATTTCAACTGATAACGATAGAGAGAAACGGGTTGATTTTCTGCTTGGAAATAATCGGGATCTTGGGGGGATAAATAAATTGCTGTTATTTGATTTGCATTAATTTTATCAACTTTTTTCGGGTATTTTGCATTAAATTTGGCTTGGTATGCGGTTGTCGTTTCAACTTCGTTGAGATAAATAGATGTTTCTGATTGAAAAATTTGTTGAACAATTTCTGTCGAAACAAATTCATCAAAGCTAGGGGTTTCGCTTCCCCGAAGGGTTACGGTTGAAAGCAGTTGATTATCATTGTCTAAAAAGGTAATCTGTCTGTTGGGATTTTTCGGATCAACTTTTACTGATAAAACGGCTTTTTCCCCTAAAACGGCTTTGGCAATATTGAACCCGTTAAATGCCCGATCTCCGACAATATTATCGGTTTTTCTCGCTGAATTATTCAGAACTTTTAAGCTTTGCGGAAACGGAAAATTAACGTTAATCAGTTTATTTTTAGCGGGAAAAAACCGAACGTTAAAGGTGATGGGTTGGTTTAAATATTGACGATTACTTTCAAAACCGGGTGTAACAATTTCTGGGGCTAAAGGTGCCACCATCTCAACTAATGTGCTGGTCACTTGCCATTCTCCCGCCATCCATTTGGGGTAAATTAAATCCCCTTCTGCTTCATTGAGAATGGGTTTACTTTCCCAGTTAGGAAACTCTGCAACTCGTTCATAAAGTTGTCCGGCGTTAGCTGAATTTCCCGTAAAAAAGCAGAGGAAAAATAGACAGATGATGATTAATTTTCTCAAGTTCATCTATTTTTTAGGATAAACTTTCTACAGAAACAGGTTGCCAAGTTTCTCCGTATTTTGACTTTAGTTCTTGCCAAGCTTCGACTTGTCCGGGTTCATATTCTCCGGGTTTTCCCCATTGTAAAAAAGCGCTGAGGGCGACTTCTTCTTGATCATCGATAAAACGAATGGCATAGGTTGTAAAGTTGCCGCGTTTGGCTTCTCCGGTTTCAAATTTAACCTGTTTTATTTTATCCATGTTCAGGTGAAATTCAAAGCCTTCGGTGTGCATATTGGCGTATTTTCCTTTGGGAAGTTCGGCATAAAATAACTTCTCAATTTTGCCTCTAGCTTCTAATACGGCTGAACTACTGGTGACAATTAAACGTAAGGTTCCGAGGGTTTCGCAAGCTTCTAAAAAGTCTTTGAGGGTTTCCATGATGATTTTTGGGTAAATGAATGAGTTGAGAGTTTGAATTATTTCTCATGTCGTTCGTAAGCAGCAACAATTCGCTGAACTAACGGATTTCGCACGACATCGGCTTGAGAAAATTCACAGAAAGCAATTCCTTCGACATTTTGTAAGATTTTCAAGGCGACACTTAAACCCGAGGTTTGATTAGGCGGTAAATCAGTTTGAGTCGTATCTCCAGTCACAACCATTCGAGATCGAAATCCTAACCGAGTTAACACCATTTTCATCTGGGCGGGTGTGGTATTTTGGGCTTCATCTAAGATGACAAAGGCATTATTTAAAGTCCGTCCTCGCATATAGGCTAAAGGTGCAACTTCAATGATACCCCGTTCCATCAAGTTAGACGTTTTTTCAGGATCAATTAATTCGTAAAGGGCGTCATAAAGCGGACGTAAATAAGGATTAACTTTTTGTTGTAAGTCTCCGGGTAAAAACCCTAAGCGTTCTCCCGCTTCGACTGCCGGACGGGTTAAAATTAGACGTTCGTATTGATCCGAAAGTAAGGCTTGAACCGCAATAATTGCCGCTAAATAGGTTTTCCCGGTTCCGGCAGGCCCGCTACAAAAAATCAGATCATGAGTGCGTATCGCCTGAATATATTGGCGCTGACGAAAGGTTTTCGCCCTCACTTCCATCCCTCGCCGAGTGGTGGCGAGAACGTCTTGATGAATGGCGCTGAGTTCTTCTTGTCGGTTGGTATTTAACGCATGACGCGCCGTGAGGATCTCAACCCCTGTGATCGTTTTACCCGTTTTCCAAAAGTCTTTGAGTAACTGCACCAACTTTTGACAGAGTTCAATTTGACTGGCGGTTCCACTGATATGGAGTTCTTGACCCCGCAGCACGACTTGGGCGCCGGTTTGTTTGGATAGGGTTTTGAGGTTATCTTCTTGATAGCCTGAAAGCGCCATTGCACTTTCAATACTGGGTAATTCGATGGTTAAGCGCTCTGTCATTCGCTTTGAGTTACTACGATTGCATCAGCTTCAATTTCAATTAACATCGCCGGATCGATTAAACGTTGAACTTCGACCATTGTTGTCGCTGGGGGATGATCTGCAAAAGATTCGTGATGGGCTTGTCCAAATTCTGCCCAACGGCTAATATCGGTGACAAACATTCGAGCAAGGCGCACCCGAAAAGCTACGACGAACAACCAATGAACGATCCATAGTTCTTCTTGAAAACATATCAAACTCCCGTTATACGCTGGGGTTAACGGGAGGAGTGGTCAACAGTTATCGCTCCGGCTTTCTAGCAAATCGGCTAGTGGTGGTGGGGCGATGACGAGTTCGGGTTGATGAACGTTTGGGAGCAGGACGACTTGGAGAAATCCGGGGGCGACTACTGCCATCGGATGGGTTCTCGTATATGTCTAGATAAACGGATTCCCCGGCTGCTTCGGCGATCGCAGAGAGTACCCGACGAATCGCCTGAATAGTACGTCCTCCGCGACCGTAAACACGGCCTTTATCTTCTGCTTCAAAAGCTAGCCGAATCCAGGTTCTCTGTTGGGCTAAGGAGCGTTCGCAATCGACTCGTAAGGACTCAGGAGCCTCTAGAAACGGCTCTACTAAAAACCGCACTAACTCAGCATAGTCAGGACTAGCTGACGGGTTCGGGTTCTGACGGATTGAGTTCAGAGGTTGATCCGGACTTGAGTTGTTCAAATACATTGGCTTTTTGCAGGATGTTACGCACAGTTCGAGTAGGTTGCGCTCCTTGTTGGAGACGCCGAACAATCGCAGGGACATCCAATCGAGTTTCGTCTGTTCTGGGGTTGTAGAAACCCAGTTCCTCTAACGGACGACCTTCACGACGAGATAAGCTCGTCGCCGCCACTATCCGGTAGCTAGCTTCCTGCTTTTTACCGTATTTCTTCAATCGCAATTTGATCATATTAGTTCACAACACTCCTTTATGATTGTAAGCTATTTTTCTTGACTGGGGCATAGGGTTCGGGACTTGGAGACAGGTCAGGCAATAGGCAACAGGCAATCTAGCAATAGTCAGCAACGGTTATCTTGAGAAGATCACCTGTGTCTAAAGACTTGAATCCTAATGGTTTCTGGGTTGATTTTCTAACCTTTCTATTGTCGCCGTTTTACCAAAAATTGCCGCACACGCCCCTACCTTCAGGTATGGGGATATAAGGCTCTTTCTAATGCTATAATAACTCTACTGGCAGGGTATTCAACCAGTTGAAAAACCCAGCATCTAATCGATGCAATGAACCTTGAAAACTTAAGGTACGGGGTTCTTGCTCTGAATGCTTTGGCCATATAAAACCTTAAAGCACCAAGTACAGAGAATCAAGCATTTTTTTCTCAAGTACGGTAGGGCATACCGAAACTATCTCTGAAATGAGATGAACGACTGGGGAGACTCACCCCTCTGGAGTTGATTGGGAAACCAGTATGCTGTAAGGG
>NZ_LATL02000152.1 GCF_000972705.2 Limnoraphis robusta CS-951
AACCCGCCCCGGTGTTGTAGGGGCTGGTTCCCCAACAGATGTATGTCTCCCATCAATAACTGATATAAACCCGCCCCGGTGTTGTAGGGGCTGGTTCCCCAACAGATGTATGTCTCCCATCAATAACTGATATAAACCCGCCCCGGTGTTGACTAGGGGAAAAAACTGCTCGCAAGGGCGGGTTTATAAAGGTTAATTGTTATTATCAAAGATGGTTACAGAACCCGCCCCGGTGTTGACTAGGGGAAAAAACTGCTCGCAAGGGCGGGTTTATAAAGGTTAATTGTTATTATCAAAGATGGTTACAGAACCCGCCCCTACAACATTAATAACGGTTAAGATTCTCGGCCAGAAGCCCATTTATCTCGCCATTTAACAATCCCTTCACTGGCAATCACCCAACGACGAGCAATTATATTTTCTCGTAGGGGAGATTGTCCTTCTCTCAGCAGAACATACTTATAATTAATCAGTTTTCCGGCACTTTCATTAAAGGGAATTTCACCAAACCAAGTGTTACTATTAATATATTCAAGAGGATATGCTTTGGCAATATCCCAGTTTCCAAGTTCAGGACAATCTCCAATCACAACAATACTTTCACCGGGAAGGGTTTCTACTCCGTTTAACTGCGCCCGAATAATAGTTTGGGCTTTGAGTCGTTCTCCGAGATGAGAAAGGACAATAACTTGCTTATAATCGAGTTGAAGATTGTGTATTTTTCCGTCTTGAACTTCGTATTTATTCGGTGACATAATATCGGTATGTTCTCCATCAGGAAAACCCGTTTCTACCGCTTCTAAGGTTACATTTTCGCCCCGATTTAGAGCAACAAAAACTCGAGAATCTCGATAACGACGAGTATAGCAATAAATATCGGGTGTAATGTATTTTTGCCATTGACCTCCCATCGAAACCGCAGGATTAAACCGTCGCACCCCTGAAAGCAGTCGAATTGTACGATAAACGGGGCTATCTTTATCCCATTTTTCCATCATTGGACGGTTGTAGGGATCGTTATTTCCGTAGGGATTTGGATCGCCATTTGTATCATTATGAAGATATTGTTCGGTGCCATAATAAATACAAGGAATTCCTCGTGATGTCATAATTAATGCGATCGCCAATTGTAAATCATCGGGATTCTGATTTAACGTTTGAAAACGGTGCATATCATGGTTATCAATGAAGGTAATCAGTTCGGTTGCACCGTCGTAGTAATGATCTTTATCGAGTACATCTTTAATTAAGTAAAAACCACCTTCTTCACAGTTTCCTAATGCACGTCGAATAGCTATACACAACCCAAAGTCTAATATAGACATCCCAGAATTATTCACAAATTCAACAGAACGTCCATCATCGGGGCTAGAATAAATCCACTCTCCAAAGATGAAAATATCGGGTCGGTAGGTGGTGATATCGGCGATAAATTCTTGCCAAAACCAAATCGGCATATGTTTAACGGTATCGATTCTTAAGGCATCTATGCCTCGATCTAACCATTGTTTAATGGCTGATTTGATATAGGTTCGATAGTTAATATTGTTTTCATTAAAAGAGGCGAGTCCTGCTAATTCACAGTTTTTGACTTGCCATTCATCTTCCCAGTTTGTCACTTCGCCGTAGTGATGATACCAATGATTTTCATCATTATGAAAATCTGCAATTTTCACGCCATCATCATACAATTCTCCCTTCAGTCCTGCCACATCGGGGCTACTATGGTTACAAACCATATCAAGAATGAGTTTCATCTTGCGTTTGTGCAGTTCCTCAATTAACCGATCAAAAACGGTATCTCGGGTTTCTTGAGTTTCGTTTAATGAAGGGTTTTCATTCACTCCAATTAAGCGAGGGTTGAGGCGTTTAAAATCTTTTGTCCAGTAACCATGAACGGCTGCACTTTCAAAGAACAATCCTTCAACTTGTTCAAATAATGGCGTTAACCACAGGGCGGTTACACCTAAATTTTTCAGATAGTCTAACTGATCAATAACGCCTTGTAAATCTCCGCCCCAATATTTTCCCCATTCTTGTTTTTCCGGATCATAAAGTTCTGGATTGGGGCCTTGATTATTGTCTGGATCTCCATCATAAAATCGATCTACAACAATAAAATAAATCGTTTCTTGACGAAATTCTATATCTCGCGTGTAGAGAAATTCTAAATCAATATCTTGTTCAGTAGGGGCTTCTACCGTTTCTTCTATTTTTTCAAATGCTTCGTCTTGGCTGAGTTTGTCGGGAATTGAAGGTTTTTTAGTGGGAAGTTGAGAGGTCATAGGATGAACAATATTTAGAGTTAAATCAAGAAGGGTTCTTAAAGTATCAACTTTTAACAATCAAACCAACTGTTTTTAGGTACTATTCTCCTAAATTGACAGAGTTGTTTGAGATTGAACATAAGATTAACATTTTGATCGACTCTAAAAATCTATCTGAAGACAGATGTGTATTGTTTCGGGTTAACCGTTTAATATTCTGACTTTTTTTGAATCGGGATTTGTACTTCACTATATTTGAGAGATTCTGGCGTCATGGGTGAATTATAAAACAATCGTCGAGGAGAACCTATCACTTGATATTCTGGATTTTGTTGTAACCAATTCTCTAGTTTAGACCGATGAATTTCATAGCTTTCCCAAGTATAAGCCCCTTGAATTCCAATACTCACAACCATCATTTCTTGGGTATCAACCACTTGAACACCCGGCTGAACTTGCTGCGGGGAAATATTCGGACTAGAATATAGAAAAGAAACATCAGCCTGAGAAGCATCTTGATAACGGGCTTCTACAGGTGTTGTCATCGAAATATTATTACTGCTAATATGCTGAAATAAGGGGTTAAAAGCGGCTTTTGTCGCTTGGGTTAAATCGCCAGTATGAGAATAAGTTACCCCCCGATAAGCCGGATAATATTTGATTTCAACCACACCCGCTTGAGTCGGTTCAGGAAATCCTTGGGGTAAAGAAGTCGGCATAATAGTTTATACTCCTTTTTGATAGTCTCATTAATAGTTTAGCAGCTTTAATGATTGTTTATAGGCTGTAGGAAGCCTAAATTTTTAAGGTGGGAAAATCGGGCAGAAATCAGAAATTTGTTTGAGATCGGTTAAGGTAATTTCGGGTTTATCTCGATACATCACCGCTTTTCCACTGACATAAACGTAACCTCGCCCTAAACCCGCGTAGCGTTTTTGAATCAGTTGAACCAGGGGCGCATTTTTATCATTTTTGGCTTCAGGAATCCATAATTTTAAGATATGATCTTTTGAACCTGTATGAATTAACGCCCCACTTCCTATCCATTTTGTGACACCATCTTGTAAATCACAAAAGATAGTAATCCATTGTTCTTCGGCTGCTGCTGCGAGAATTTTTGGATAATCTAAACGCACCGAAAGCACCCCCGCCCTTATTCCATTCAGACGATAATCTTGAATAACTGAGTCTCGCAGCGTCCACCAAGACATCAGTAATTCGTAGTTGCGAAAGGCACCATTTTGATTCGTGTGAGGGTTCCAAATAATCCGATGATAGGCTTGGGCTTCGGCTTCAGCTTCCATCATTTGTTGATGATAAAAAACTGAACGACCATATTTAATAAAATAGGGACTCCAGCCTTCTCGAATTAACCAAGTATTATAATTTTCACCGTCTTTATGAATATAGCAAATAATCCGACCATGACTATCTCGATATTTCTCTAAACACACTTCAACAGGTTCATCCCCATCAAATTCTACATCAACTTGAGTTAGTTCACCGTCGGGATTCGTAAAGTATTGGATCGCCATTTCAGAAGAGGCTATTCCCGCATTCGTAACGGGTTTTGTTCCACAGGGAAAGGATTCTTCTGTATCAACACAATGCAGCCTCAAAAATTCCCGTTGACCATTCAACAATACTTTGAGGGTATCTCCATCAACTACTTTCGTAACTTGTAAGTTTTTAATCCAAGTTCCCACTGTTCTTTAAAGGCAATTTTAGATACAATTGATGGCTATGATATCATAATTAGAATCAAAATCTTGTTATAGAAATGCAAAGTTTTGTCACTTTAAGGAAAACAGGCTTATCTTGGGAATTTGAGACTGAAGAAGCTTTAGAAGATTTTCTCTTTACTCATCTCGACGAAATACTGGGCTGGACTGTCATCAAACGTCAATATATTGTTAATGGTCAACGTTGTGATCTTTTGGCTACAGACAAAACCGGACGGTTGGTGGTGATTGAGTTAAAAAATGTTGAAGATCGCGGCATTGTTCAGCAGCTTACTCGATATTACCATGCCTTGTTAGAAGAAAAGCCCTTTAGCGATCGCATTGATTATGAACAACCTGTGAATTTAGTGGCGATCGCACCCAGTTTTCACCGAGATAATTTAACAGATCGCAAATATCATCAACTTGAATTTGAGTTTTTTCAGTTTTCTATTGTTCAAGAGGATAACAAATTTTATCTCATCTTGAAAGATATTGATAGCGATCAAACTTCACAAATTCAAATTTTTTATGAAGATGCGAGAGAGAGTAATCTTCCCTGTCAACCTCAAAGACTTCGGAAGTTTATGACGGATTTTCCACCGAGTAAAAAAGAGACAATTTTGAGAATAAGAGAGAAGATTCTTAGTTTTGATTCTAGTATACAAGAGTTTTCAAGTGTAGGAAGTATTAAATATGGAAATGGTACTGCTAAAAATAGTAAATATTGTGCTGAGTTTCTTTTAGATAAAAGATATTCTCTGGTGTTATTTTTGTGGATACCGTTTAAAGGTGGTGAAAGTAGCCGCATTGGACGAGCTAGGATTTGGACAGACTGGAATGATAAAGCGTTAGTTGAGGGTTATATTTCGAGTGGAATAGGGCTGCAAATTAATAAAAGGAAAAAGGCGATAATGGATTTAAATGGCACAATAAGAACGGGGAGAGAGTTGAAGAAGCTTCAATTAGAAGATCCAACTAGGTTTAGATATAACTATTCACCGCTTAAGAGTAAAACAATAGCAAAATATGAAAAAGAATTTTGGAATAATTATAAAAAGTTAAAACAATTACAAGCCCTAACCTATGAAGATGTCAAGTTATTAGAAGATTATTCAAAATTCTATGAAGAAGATAAAGGAAAAGCAATAGAGATAATACCTTCACCTTATAAAAACTTAGACTCTTTAATTGACTTAGCCTTAGAAAAATGGCTAGAACGAGTTTAACTTTTAATTTTGCGCTATTATAGAATGAAGGATTAGGAGTTTTAAAATATGAATTGGCAAGAATTACGCAAAGAAGCTGATAATTTACCCGTCTATGAACGTCTGTTATTGGTTGAAGCCATTATTCGTTCACTTTCTAATGAACTTCGACCTAAAGAACCCATACCGGAAGGAGTTGTCGAACGTTTGAGAGGAGTATTAAAAACCGATGAACCTACACCCACCGATGAGGAGATAGAAGCAATGAAATACGAAAGACTCTCGGAGAAATATCTAAAATGAGAGTCTTGCTAGATACAAATATTATACTGGATCACTTCTTAGAGCGGGAACCTTTTGTTCACGAAGCCAAGGCACTTTTAGAAAAAATAGAATCTAAAGAGATAGAAGGTTTTGTAACAGCTACCACTGTAACAGACATTTTCTATATTTCTAAAAAATCAAAAGGTGCTGCTTTGTCTAAACAATATATTCGTGAACTTCTCACGTTACTTGAAGTCTGTGCTGTTAATCGTACTATTCTAGAAGCTGCTATTGCATCAAATTCCGATGATTTTGAGGATGCGGTGCAGTTGGCTTGTGCAGTTTCCGAAGGTTTGGATGCTATTGTCACCCGAAATATGCAAGGATTTTCAGATGCTTCTATTGATATTTTAACCGCAGGTGAACTGTTAACCCGTTTATCTTCAGAAACCTGATCATAAACTCTCAATTCATCAACACTAGAAATGATTTCATTGAGACTGTATCAAACTTTAATTTGAGTCACAAGACGGATCAGCAATCAAAGAATTATACATATATCCTACCGTACCGCTACCATTTTCTAAACGAACTTTTGCCCATTGGTTTGTGTTTCCTTCTAACACCGTTAAGGGAGTCCCATTACGAACTTGACGAATTACTCGCCCTTCAGGAGACTCTCGCAGGTTAACAAAAGTATCTTTGGAGTCCATCGCATAACGTCTCGTACTTCGCCACAATAATTCCTTTTTCATAAACCCAGTAATATCATCAAAGCGACTATCAAAAGTCACTTTATACCAACCCTGTTGTTCACCCGTTACAGAAGTTTTAGACCCATTAGGAATACCTCGGATCACATTACCATTCGGGGCTGTTCTCACATTAACAGAAGTATCATTCGGATCATAAATTACAAAAGTATTACATTGTTGTTGACCGAAAGCCGGAGTCGCAGTTAAGGTCATCAAAAGAATCGGAATAAATTTCAAAAGTTTCATGGTATAGCAGGGAATAGGAAATAGGTAGAAGGCAATTAAAAAAACCCGGTTTCTCCAAGAAACCGGGTTTTTAAGATTAGAATTTATGCGCCCCCTCTTAACTTTTCTAACACGCTGCGATCTTGTAACGTAGAAGTATCGCCACTAATTTCTTGACCTGCTACTAAATTTCGCAACAGACGTCGCATAATTTTACCCGATCGCGTTTTTGGTAAATCATCAGTAAAGCGAATTTCACCGGGACGGGCGATCGCCCCAATTTCATTAACAACGTGTTGTTTCAACTCTTTTTCTAAGGCTTCACTGGGTTGATGTTCCCCTTCCAAGGTCACAAAAGCGACAATTTCTTCGCCCTTCACCTCATCCGGTTTCCCAACCACTGCGGCTTCTGCAACCATCGGATGAGACACCAACGCCGACTCAATTTCCATCGTACCCAAACGGTGGCCGGAAACATTAATCACATCATCCACCCGACCCATCACCCAAAAATAGCCGTCTTCGTCTTTATGGGCGCCATCTCCGGCAAAATAGATGTATTCCCCGTTTTTGGGTCGAATATGTTCCCAATAGGTTCGTTTGAAGCGCTCAGGATCTTTATACACCGTCCGCATCATTCCCGGCCAGGGATGCTTGACAACTAAATATCCCCCGCTTTGGTTGGTTACAGGTTCACCGTCTGCATCAACAACATCAGCGATAATACCCGGAAACGGTAACGTTGCGGAACCCGGTTTGGTTGGCGTCGCACCGGGTAATGGCGTGATCATAAACCCACCCGTCTCAGTTTGCCACCAAGTATCGACAATCGGACAACGACTACCGCCAATTACCCGATGATACCAGATCCAAGCTTCCGGGTTAATCGGTTCGCCAACAGTTCCCAACAGTCGCAACGATGACAAGTCACGGGAATTTGGATGATGTTCACCCATCTTCATTAAAGCGCGAATGGCAGTCGGAGCGGTATAAAAAATATTAACGCCGTATTTTTCCACCACATCCCACAAACAGCCAGGGTTAGAAGGACGCGCCACCCCTTCATACATTAACGTTGTTGCCCCATTCGATAACGGCCCGTAGACAATATAACTGTGTCCGGTGATCCAGCCCACATCGGCGGTACACCAATAAATATCGGTTTCTTGCAAATCAAACGCCCATTTTACGGTAATATGACTGTAGAGGTTATAACCGCCCGTCGTGTGTACGACGCCTTTGGGTTTTCCGGTGGTGCCGCTTGTATAGAGGATGAACAGCATATCTTCACTATCCATCGGTTCAGCCGGACATTTACCAGAAGCGCCTTGTTGGAGATCATGCCACCAATGATCTCGTCCGGGTTCCATGTGAACCGTTTGGGCGGTGCGTTTGACGACTAAAACGTTATCAACACTGGATGCGCCGGCTTGTAAGGCTTTATCGACCTGTTCTTTTAAAGGCACAATAGCATCTTTCCGCCATCCCCCATCTGCGGTAATAACAAGTTTGGCTTCAGCGTCTTCTAAACGATCTTTTAACGCTTCTGCACTAAACCCCCCAAAAATAACCGTATGGGGCGCCCCAATTCTCGCACAAGCTAACATTGCGATCGCCGCTTCTGGTATCATCGGCATATAGATTCCCACGCGATCGCCTTTTTGAACGCCGAGCTGTTTAATCACGTTCGCCATCTGACAGACTTCTCGATGCAGTTCCGCATAAGTCAAAGTTCGAGAGTCTCCGGGTTCGCCTTCCCAAATTAAAGCGGCTTTGTTGCGGCGCCAAGTGGTTAAATGACGGTCTAGACAGTTGTAGGATATATTAATTTTACCCCCAACAAACCACTTGGCAAACGGAGGCTGCCAATCTAGAACTTGATGCCACTTCTCAAACCAGTGTAGTTCTTTTTCTGCCAGTTCCGCCCAAAATCCTTCGGGGTCAGCTTTCGCTTTTTCATAGAGTTGGTTATACTCATCTAAACTTTTAATCTGGGCATTTTGGGAAAATTCCGCTCCCGGATGAAAGAGGCGCTTTTCCTGTAAAATCGATTCAATCGTGGGTTGTGACATTTTAAATAACTGTAACTCTGGTTACGATTTCTATTCTATTGTCTGTCTAAAGGGGGACACAATAGGCGATCGCTTCACAATTTTCTAAATATCGGGTGTCAGAAACCGGGTTTCAAGTAGCGCTATCAGCTTCTAGCCGATATTTTTCCTTAAGAAACCCGGTTTCTCAGGTGTTGTTGAATTTTATAGTAAACTGAGAACAGAATCGGTTATCGGGTGTGCGGCGTGCAAGAATCGAGTATTTTCCATCCAGGCGCTTCCCATCGCCTTAGAAAAGGATAAATGAACGATTACCCATGATCCTTTATCCCTAAAAATTGATGACGTTGAATAGAAAATTGATTGGGGTGGATAAACAGTTTTAGCTGCTCAAAAATCCGGTCAAAAGATTGCTGTTGAAATCAAGTCTTTTTCTTTGTGTCCTTTGTGCCTTTGTGGTTCAATGAGACTTGATCCTTTTTAAAACCGATTCAATAATTGTTCTTGTTTTGAAGAAATCGTCTGATTTTTGAGCGGCTTAAACTGTGGGTAGACTAACTTTTGAGGTGGGGATTTTTTAGAGGGTTTAACTTTTTTTAAAATTTCATCTGAAATTGCAAATGCTACAATAGCAGTCAAGACTAGAACCATAGCCACCATATAAATAAGTGTGACTGTAATCAGGTAGATTTGTTGTAAGATGCTTTTAGAATTCACCAGTTTTTCCTAAACCAAGGGTCAGCGTCCATTTTAAACGAGCTAAGGCTTGTTCCGGTTTCCTCCTGATGTAAAGTTCAACTGTCTAGAAAGGCAAAACTCAGTGAATATCGATGAAGTTGTTCTACAAAAATGTTAAACGAGTTTGATTGAGTAGATCAACACATTGAGTCTGTTTTGACAGAAGCTTTACAATTTCTCGGTGAAAAACCGCTTCCATCTTTACATAAGGGGGGGGTTTTGTAAAGATATGAACAAAATCTTGATCCAGATTGAAGAGATATCCGATAGGGATTGGGCGATCGCTTTTCATCTACTTTATTTACACCATAAAGCGAAAAAAGTCAAGTTGAACCCCAACCTCAACAGTCACCATTGGCAATTCTTTAGACAAGATGAAAATAGGGTAGGCAGTGCTTACCCTACTGGTAATCTTAATATTCAAGTCATTCATTCAGCCTTAACTAATTTGACTGATGAGATGATCACCGACTCGTAACGCATTGGCAATAATCGTTAAAGCAGGCATCACACCCGAACTTGAGGGTAAGAAACTGCCATCAACCACATACAAATTCTCAACATCGTGAGTCCGACAATTCAAGTCCAAAACCGAAGTATTCGGGTCTTCACCAAACCGACAAGTTCCGCACTGATTGGCTACAACTTGAACCGGAACCTCACCACGAGGATAAACCGTCGCCCGTTGTTTATCAATGGATTTCAACACATCCAACCACTTGTAAACGAGACGGTCATGGGCTTCGGTATTATTGAACGTGTAATCGAGATAAATCTTATTATCCGACAAACGAACTCTGTTATTGGCATCCGGTAACGTTTCCGTTTGCGCCCACCAACCAATTAAACGCATCGCTAACTGTTTCAGTCCAAATTGGGGCATTGCCGTCGCCAACACTGATAAAATAGGGGGAGATTCAGCAAAAATCACATCTTGCAACAATCCACCTGTATTGTAAATCTGACCCATTGGATAGGGATAATCTTTATCTCCCCAGTAGAAATCATTCACCGCAACAGACCGAGGAAACTTACCGGAATTAGCAGCGATATCCAGTTGAACAATTGCAGTCATCTGGTGTTTCATCAGATTACGTCCCACCTGGTCAGAACGATTAGCCAGTCCTGTGGGGTGTTTTTCATTAGCCGACCGTAACAATAATACGGCTGAATTAATCGCGCCACAAGCTAAGACAACGATATCAGCAAAAATCAAACAGGATTGTCCGTTAATTTCCACTTCTACCGCTTTAACTTCTGTACCCGAAGAATTAGTCAGTAAGCAAACCACCTTCGCAGAAGTTTTCAGCGTTACATTCGGATATTTAAGGGCTAAATCAATCCCATAAACCTGAGAATCACTCGTCGGGTCATCTTGCTGAAGCGTCCATCCCATCGGTAAAGAAGTGGGATGCAAACCTTTTGCAGCAATTCCATCAACGATTTTCTGAATACAAGGTTCGTGACTAATGGGCGGATAAGGATAATCTGCACTGCGAGGGGGTTCTGTGGGGTCATCTGTGACTTGACCATGAACCTGATAGAGTTTTTCCGCTTCGGCGTAGTAGGGTTCAAAGTCGCTATATTTTACAGGCCATGCAGGAGAAATCCCTTCTTCGTGTTTAACTTCCTCAAAATCCCGTTCCCGCATTCGCAGCAAAGCCGCCCCATAAATCTTCGTATTGCCGCCAACTGCGTAGTTAATCAGGGGAGAAAAAGATTCACCCTGCGGGTCGTACCAACGCTCAGGCGCACGATAACGCTCTTTTTTGAAAAGATCAACCTCAGCCCGATTCTGCTCCTCTAAAGGCATAAAATCGCCCCGTTCAAGAATCAGAATTTTCTTTCCGGTTGGTGCAAGTTTTTGGGCGATTGTACCACCACCTGCACCCGTACCGATGATAATAATGTCGTAGTGTTGGTCGTCGATAATCATAATTAGTAATCAGTAATTTCAGTTATTAGGGTTTAGGGTTTAGTCAGGGAGGGCGGGTTTATACAGGTTGTTTGTGGTCAGACAGACATTTTGGCAGAACCCGCCCCTACACTCACTCTTGCCTGTTCCCTGTTTGCTTATTGCCAGATGTAAATAAGGATAAACAAAACAATCCAAATCACATCAACAAAGTGCCAAAATAAGGAAGTGGCTTCAAAGCCAAAATGACCTTTATCGTAGTTACCGGGAATGAAAGACCGTCCTAACATAATCCCTTGTAACAAAACACCCGTTAAAACGTGTAAGCCGTGAAAACCTGTTAATAGGTAAAACATTCCGCCATAAACGCCACTGGTAAAGCCAAATTCTAGCCCCATCCATTCAATCGCTTGTCCGGCTAAGAAGTAACTTCCCATCGCCATTGTTGCGGCAAGAAACAAACGAAAAACAGTTAAATTATGACGTTTGAGGGCAAGTTCAGCAAAATAAATCACAAAACTACTAGAAACCAGAACCACCGTATTAATTGCAGGTTCTCGAACTTCTAACCCTTCTATTCCCGGAGGTAGCCAGTTAACTGTTGTTGTTTTGTAAGCGGTATAAGCTGCAAAGAAACTCAAGAAAATAATACTTTCCGACAGCAGGAACACGACAAAACCAAACATACTATTGGCTTCTTCGTCGTGAACGTGTTCGCTAACGGCTTCGTGCAAATACTCTTCGATTTCTTCAGAAGTCAAAGAACTGTTCGTCGTCATCTTTCTTCCTCCGTAGGGGCCTATGGCATAGGCCCTTGTTTATTCGTCGTCATCATTTTTCCGGACTATTGAGTTGTAGTAGTAGTAGGGCGGGTTTATATCGGTTATTTCTGAGAAACATACATTTGTGCGGAACCCGCCCCTACAGACATTTCTGTAACCTGTCCCCTGGTCACTGTTTACTATTCACTGACAACAGGTGCAGGTGCAGGTAATTTCACGTTGGGGTCATTGGCGGTTAACGGGTCAGACTTTCCATAACCGTAGGGTTCACTGATAACAATGGGAAGAGACTCAAAATTTTCAACCGGGGGCGGAGAAGGGACTAACCATTCCAACCCAATTGCCCGCCAGGGGTTAGCTGGGGCAGCTTTACCTTGAGTCCATGAACTGACCATATTCAGAATAAACGGTAACGTTGACATCCCCAGCAAAAATGCCCCTAAACTGGCTATCACATTCCAGAAGGTATATTCAGGGTCGTAGGAAGAAACGCGACGCAGCATTCCATTTAAGCCTAACGGGTGCATGGGTAAAAAGTTGAGGTTTGTGCCAATAAAGGTTAACCAAAAATGCAACTGACCCAACCCTTCGTAATACATCCGCCCGGTCATTTTCGGGAACCAGTGATAGATGCCAGCATACAGCCCCATCGTCACGGTACCAAACAGAACGTAATGGAAATGACCGACAACGAAGTAAGTATTGTTAACGTGAATATCAACAGGAACCGACGACAACATAATGCCCGTAATTCCTGCAAACACAAACATGACTAACGCACCCAACGCAAACAACATGGGGGTATTTAAACGCAGTTTACCGCCCCAAATTGTCGCCACCCAAGCAAACACTTTAATTCCCGTTGGCACGGAAACACACATCGTTGACAACATGAAAATTAACCGCATCCAGCCGGGAGTTCCACTGGCATACATATGATGCACCCAGACTAAACCGCTAACTCCGGCAATAATCATTGAAGAAACAGCAACGACTTTATAACCAAATAAGGGCTTACGAGAATAAACGGGGAAAACTTCCGAAAAGATACCAAAAACAGGCAGAATAATCACATAAACCGCCGGGTGAGAATAGAACCAAAACAGATGTTGGAAGATAATCGGATTTCCCCCATCTGCCGGGTCAAAAAAGCTGGTACCTACTGTCACATCAAACAACAACATTACCGCCCCTGCGGTTAAGGCAGGCAGTCCAAACAGTTGAATAATTTGTGCCGCCCATACCGTCCAAACATAGGCAGGCATCCGAAAATAGGTCATTCCCGGCGCCCGCATTTTCACAATGGTCGTGACAATATTTACCGCCCCCATAATGGAGGAAACCCCGGAAATGGCAACGGCAATAATCCACACCGATTGACCATTTATCCAAAATCCTAACGGAACTTGGGTACTGACTGGAGGATAAGACCACCAACCCGCCTGTGCCGAACCGGAAGGTAGGAAAAAACTCGCCATCGTTAAAATACCGACAACGGGAATCATCCAAAACGCCGCCGCATTTAAGCGAGGAAACGCCATATCTCGCGCCCCAATCATCAACGGCACGAGATAGTTTGCCATTCCTGCTAAAGCGGGAAACGTCCACAAAAACAGCATGATGGTGCCGTGCATTGTGAACATTCCGTTATAAAAACTGCGTTCAATTAAATCGGATTCTGGGGTCATTAATTCACCCCGAATAATCATGGCTAAGATGCCACCAATCAGAAAAAAGAAAAAGGATGTGACCAGGTATTGAATGCCAATTACCTTATGGTCTGTACTAAAACTAAAGTACGTTTTCCACGTTGTTACTGTTTCCGCGTGCGAATGACTCGCAGCAGGTTTATTTTCTAGGGGAGTGCTACTCATTGATGAAATTTCCTAATGTTTATTCAGGAGTTCAGTAGGGGCGGGTTCCGAATTAATCTATTCTTCCCAGCAATAACTGATATAAACCCGCCCCGGAGTCCGAAGAAGTCAGAAGTTAGAAGTCAGAAAAAACTCTTGCATGATTGCATGATTGCATGATTGCCTATTTCCTGTTCCCTCTAACTGTGATAATTAACGAGAGGGGGTTCAGTCGGTTTAACAGTAGGCCAGCCAACTTTAAAGGTTTCCTTTTGTTCTTCGGCGTATTCAGTTGCCGCTTGGTTGGGTGCTGGCGTGGGGGTTTGAGTTGCTGCATTTGCCAACCATTGTTGATAGTTTTCAGGAGATTCTACAACTACATCTGCTGTCATCGTGGCGAAATAAGTGCCGCTAAATTGAGAGTCAGTCAGTTGATAGGTTCCTTCCCGAATCGGAGTAAATTCAAAGTCAATGGTTTGGTTGGGAATTAAATCTTGTTTGAGGCGAAATGCCGGAATGTAAAATCCGTGTAGCACATCCTCTGATTTTAATGCCAATCGAACTCGTTTGTTGGTGGGTAAATGGAGTGAGGTACTGGTAACATTCGTTTCAGGATAACGAAACACCCAAGCCCATTGTTTCCCAATCACTTCGATATCTTCTGTGGGTTCTCCCATTGAGGCAATTGGTTCTGCATAAGCGGCTTCCATTCCCATTGGCATATGCAGATGCACGATTTCCATCGGCCCTTTGAT
The DNA here is from genome assembly GCF_000972705.2 of Limnoraphis robusta CS-951. The sequence goes on from NZ_LATL02000152.1 coordinate 14,535, forward strand.
TGCCATTTTTTGATAGACTTGGTAACTGTATCCCGCAATCCAAAAGACTAATAAAATGGGAATAGCAGTCCAGATGATTTCTAAGGTGACATTTCCTTCAATATGAGGACCGTCACTCATGTCGTATTTAGCCGCCCGATGGAAAATAACCGAATAGGTAATGGTTCCTGTTACGCCTAAAAAGATAAAGGCACCCAGCGTAACTAAGAAGCTAAATAAATCATCAACCAAAACGGCTTCTGCTGCCGCTTGGGGAGGAAGCCAAGAATAGGAAAGTTTGCCAATTCCAAGACTAACGATAGCTATAACAATCGCAATAGCCGTTAATATTATCCACTTGCGGTATTGTTTTTGAGGGCTTGACCCTCCTGTTAATTCACTAGACATAGAAATAACCTCTTTTTTAGGAGTTCAGGAGTTCAGAATGAAAGAAGTAAGCGCACCGAGCGCTGGCTACGCCTACAAGAGGCAATCATTTTATTTCTTTTGCCTTTTGCCTCTTGCCTCTTGCCTTTTTCCCGAATTTATCGCAACACAATATTCGGATTTTCACCCATTCGTAAGAGTTGGTCTGCGGTGTTGTGAATGCCAAATTCTGCCGCCAGTTGCGCCCCTAATGTTCCGTGTACAAACATCACCAATAAGATGGCAACTCCCGCCATTAGATAACTCCACTGCACTTGACGGGTTCTGTCTTTGCGCCATACAAATCGTTGAAATCCTCTCCAAATTGTCATTCCTACCATAAAAGCAAAGAGGAATACCCCAACAACACCATGCCACAGCATGGTTTCCATTGCTTCTAAGCCCCAAGCACTTTTAACCTCGGTGTAGGGATTGGCTAGCATGATTTCATAAAAGCCTGCTGCTACCGTAAACACCGTAATAATCGCGGATGCCAGCATATTGTACCAACCGACATCAAAAAAGTTAGCCCGTGCTGCGGGAATAGCAAAAAATTTCAGGACTTGTTTTTCAAAGGGATACAACACCCCAATAAAATCAAAGGCGATCGCAATAATGAACAAACCTAGTGTAAGATGCACTAAATTGGGGTGAATCGGAATCGCATAGGGTAAGCCGTTTGCACCGAGCGATTGTATTTGGTTCATCAGTTCAGCATCCATTACAGAATACCCTCCCTAATTGCTTCAACGACGGGAACCGTATGGAGTCCGTACACCCACACCAATTCATCGCCGAGATATACCTGGAAACCGACTAAAACACAGAGCGCCAGTCCGACTGCGAGATAAGATATCGGCAATTTTTGGGGATTTTTCAGACGAATCACATACCGCCAGCCTGTAATTGCTGCGAGAATTCCCGCCAATGACCAGCCAATTAAAGTATGTAAATTGAGAGTTTGTTCAACTGCGTTGTACGGTAAAGCTAGTCCCGCTTCCGCCTGACCAAAGATGATGGCAATAAAGATGGAAATTGTAGCGAAAAACAGATTCCACCAACTCACCTCGTACAGACGGGTATTACGTGTGAAAGAGCCAATCACATCGCACAATACAGCAAACAAGACCATTGCAATCACAAAATGCACAACGATGGGGTGCATCGTGTCGGGATAGGGTAAATTGTGATCATTTAATGATGGGGAAAAGAGAGACTCGAACATGGTATTCTCCTCGGCATACCTACTAAACCTCGGTCACACCTCACAAGTAAAAGCTTGCAATAATGTATCGAGACATAACTTAACGTTGAACATTTCTATTACAAATTTTTAAGGAAAATCTGAACTTTTGACAGTATCAAGGTTAACATTCTGAAAAATTGACAGCCTGTCAATATTGTGATGGGATTAGAGTTGATAAACTGTAGCAATTTGAACAGAATCTATTGCCCTTTCAGTGTAGGTTTATTCCCAACGACTTCTCCTCAGTTGATAGAGATAATCGTCTCCGTCATTATAGCGCAAATTTATTTTCTTTTACTAAAAAAAATAAACCTCCCTTATTCTTAAGTTTTTCTTCAACAATCTCCGAAACAGTCGGATGAACATTACCCATCCTACTACTCTATAGCGTTTCTATTAGAAGGGGGAACGAACCACACCAGACACAAAGACAGGAAGATTCGCTCTTGGTGTCTCTGTGTCTTGGTGGTTTTTAAACTTTTCTCTTCCCTCCCTATCCTGCTATTCTACTCTCCGTAATGGGCGTTTGTAACTTTTCCTCGGAACACAAAATACTGGTAAACATTGTAAAACAACATCACCGGAATTAACGCCCCGATAAAAATCAACATAAACACCAGGGAACTGGGGTCAGCCGCCGCTTCATAAATGGTGATTTGAGTCGGGATAATATAAGGAAATACCACCAAACCCAATCCAAAAAACGTGAGAACAAACAGCAAAATAGTCCAAATAAACGGTGTTCTTTCTTCTGCTTTATTCAGGCTGAGAATTAACTGCCAAATTAACACAATTGCCAACACCGGAATTACCGCAAAAATATAAACCATCGGCTTTGAAAACAAGCGTTCTCGGGCAAAAATGGAGAAAATCGGAGTGCCAATGGTAATAATTACCGCCCCAATTAAAGTCGTCACGGCTGCCAATTTAGCGGTTGCATAATGGGTTTTTTGCAGTTCTCCTTCTGTCTTCCAAATCAGATAGGTCGAACCAATCAAAACATACCCTTGAATTAACGTTAATGCCACTAACATTGTTTGCCAGGTTAACCAATCCAAATGACCGCCAATAAAATGACCTGCCGCATCAACCTTAATCCCTTTTAACACCCCTCCCAGGGCAAATCCTTGACCCAAAGCGGCGAGAAAACTTCCTACTCCAAAAGACACATTCCAGATAAACTTGTTGCGGGCTTGTTCCCGAAACTCAAACGCCACTCCCCGAAAAATAAACCCAAAAATCATGATAAAAATTGGGATATATAGGGCATTGAGAATTGTACCATAAGCCAACGGAAACGCCCCAAATAATGCCCCACCCATTAACACCAACCAAGTCTCATTCGCGTCCCAAATATTACTCAAACTGGTCATTAAAATCCCGCGACGTTCTTCTGTTGATGAGGTCAAAGATAAAATTCCGACCCCTAAATCAAACCCATCTAACATCACATAAAGCAATAGAAATAGGGCTAAAATTCCGAACCAAACTTGAGGCAAAAAATAGGTTAAGGTGTTCATCCACTCTCCTTTATTGTTGGGCTTCTACAGGACGTTCATCGGGGATAAATTCTCCGGGTTCAGTATTTAATGGGGGTTGTTCCTCCATCCCCGGAATTGGCAGGTTAAAATCAGGCCCTTTTCTAATAATTCGACTGCCAAAATAAAACGCCGCAAATAATAGAACCGCGTAGACACTGGCAAAGAGAGTTAATGTTGTTAAAACATCTCCGGGCGGTAAATTAGAAACCGCATCTTCTGTGCGAATATAGTTATAAACCGTCCAAGGTTGACGCCCAACACAACGCACCGTCCAACCACATTCTACCGCAACATATCCCAACGGTGCCGCTAAAATCCAGCCCCACATTAACCAAGATTGTTGAGTAATCTTTTCGGCTGAAAATTGACCCCGTAGCCATTGAATTAAACTGACAAACATTAAGCCCGCAAAGTAGAACCCAATGGCAATCATTATGCGGAAACTGTAATAAATTAGTCCCAACAAATGGGGGCGATTTTCTGGCGGCCATTCTTTCAAGCCTTGCACGGGTTCAGAGAGTTCTTTTTTGAATTCAAGAATGTAGCCTAAAGCATTGGGTACTTTGATTTCCCAGTCATTTTGTTGCGTCTTTTCATTGGGAATAGCAACCATACTCCAGTCTGCTGAAACCCCTGCGGGAATGGTTTCCCATTGGGCTTCCATTGCCGCTAATTTTGTCGGTTGATAATGATAAACCTGTTCACCGCTAAGGTGTCCGATATAGAGTTGTAAAGGGGCAATAATAATGGCTGCGGCTAAGACAATTTTGAGGGAAGTAGCGAAGAAAGCTTCATGGCGTTTTTGCAGAATATACCAAGCACTAATTCCCCCGATAAAAAACAGAGTCGTTTCCCAAGTTGCTAATACCATGTGCATCACACTATTGGGCATGAAGGGATTAAAAATGGCTTGAAAATAGTCTTGGACAATAAATTTCCCGTCAACAAATTCTCCTCCGGCTGGAGTTTGTAACCAAGAATTCGCCACTAAAATCCAAAAACTGGATAAATTCGCCCCAAACGCCACAAGAATGGTTGCCATATAGTGAATGTAGGGATTAACTCGTTGCCAACCAAACACCATAATCCCTAAAAAAGCGGCTTCTAACATAAACGCCATTGACGCTTCAAAGCCGATAATACTCCCAAAAAAGTTGCCAATGGCTTCAGAAAGGGGCGCCCAGTTAGTCCCAAATTGAAACTCCATCGGAATTCCACTGGCGACACCAATTCCAAAATTGAGAATGTAGAGTTTTGCCCAAAAACGGGCATGATAGTAATATTGAGGATTGCGGGTTTTCAGCCAAAGTCCTTCGACGATAACCAGGTAAACTCCCATTCCGGTTGTCAGGATAGGCCAAAGCATATGGAAAATCGCAGTTAATGCAAACTGCATTCGTGAAAGAACCAGTGTATTCGACAAAAATTCCATAATGACCTTTGTACATCGTGACCGAATAACAATTGTAGGGTAGGCACAACCTACCCTGTTTGTGAACTCTAGTGACCTAGATAGCAAGAGTGGTCAAAAACAAGCCTTGAATTGTTAATTTCTTGCTGTGAACGTGATGACTTGCTTTCTTGATTAACTTTAGTTTCTCTTCAGGTTTTGTGCTGCTTAACCTGAGTACGGCGACTGGAAACTACCCCAACACCAGAAACGACAAACAGCGCCAACACAGAACCCGGTTCGGGAACCGACTGAAGTTTCCCAAAAAGTCCGTCATTGCTGCCATCTTCCGGGCCAGCGGCAAAATAGAGATGATTTGCCTCACCCAGACTCGCCCCATTCCCAAAGGTTAATCCCCACAAACCAGGAATCACAATGGGATTACCTTGAGAATCTTCAAGATAACCTAAAGGCTGGCGAGTGTTCGGATCAAAACCCACAATCGTGCCATCACCAAAGTTAGCAACTAATAAGCTATTACTAAATTCACCAAAATCCGAAGGGGCGATGGCTAAACCCGCCGGAACATTCAGCAATCCCCCATCATCCCAAGTGTTAATTAAGTTCCCGTTAAAGTCAAATTGAGCAATACGACCCAATCCGGCTCCGATTGTTTCGGAACCTAATGACTCGGTTGATGGTTGAGCATAGGTGACATACAACGATCCGTCAAAGGTTTGGATGTTGTAAGCTGCGTAACCTTCCGACTCAAAAGGATTAGCAAAGACCACATTTGAGGTAATCTCATTGAAAACCCGATCAAAAACTTCAATGCCTGGAGTTTGCCCAAAATCAACGGCATAAATTCGATTGTCCGAGGCCAAATCACTAACGGTTACACCGTAGTAAATCGACTCTTGAAAACGATCAACAACAATCGTTGAGACAATCGGCCAGTCATTTGTACCATCAGGCCGTTTGCGATCCGTCCAAGCCGAGATCGTCCCATCCAGTGAGGCAAATAAAAATTTACTGGGAGCGGTGACTGCACCATTCGGATGATCTAGGGTAATCACAAAGTCCTGAGAATTAATAAATACCTGCCCAGTAGGACTCGACATTCCGAAAGGATTATTCGGTGAGGCGGGAATGGTGACTACTGTTAAACCATCTTGAAATAAGGGAATATCGCCCACATCCCCAACATATTCGGTGACGGTTCCGGTATCGATATTGTTAATCCAAAAGTGTCCGCCAAACCCCGCAGTACGAATGGCAATACTACGTGAACCTTGCAAATATGGATCAAGAAATTGGGGGTTGTAAGCGGGGTTGTTGGAAACTAGGTTGGTCTGAAAGTAAGCAGCATTGGCATCAGAAGCAATATCAAGGCAGAAAATAGCTGTTAATGCCGCTATTTTGCCTAAATTTAAGAGAGTTAATTTCATTTTTGAACCTCTGATTGACGACGAGTCGCAATCCCCAGAATTCCTATCGCCATAAACAGCAGGCCACTCGTTGCCGGTTCTGGTACGGGCGCCGTCGTTAGGGTCGCGCTATAGCCGTGGAATCCAACAATGCTAGGATCTTCAGGGGGATTACCTCCAATTGAGAGGCTGTACAGTCCGGCAGGTAAAGTCAAAGACTCAAAAACTGATATAGCGAGGTTTTCATTGGCTGCATGGGCTAGATAGGAAATTTCATCTATCCAGTCGGTATTACCTACTGTGTTGTATTGATGATCTTCTTCGCCGTTGTTTTGCCATCCTTTATACAATGAAAAGGCAGGATAGAGTTGATCGCCTGCAATGTCTGTTGCGGTGGGAACTCCGGGTTGTCGATCAATTTGGATGTTGAGTTGTGTCGGTTCTAGTAGTTCTAAGGCTACCCAATTCGAGGTATGAGTCCAACCCTTCAATCCGACTGGATTTGCAGGTTCATTCCAACTTTTTGCACCAACATAGTAGCTAAACTCAGCAGTGTCGTCACTATCGAGTTGGACTGTCCATTCATAACTTAAGCCTTCTTCTGGAACTGGATCGCTGAAAGAGACGGTTGCAGCCTGCACAGAGTTGGATGTTAAACTTAATGAAGCACTGACGAGAGAAATCAGTGTCATTATTTTGCTATTGACTTTCATCGCTTTCTTCCTGGTAAAGGTTAATTGGCAGCAATATTTATTGACAACTTGATCCACAAGATTTAATAATTATCTTGGGATTGCAAGTCCGGTCAAAAATGAACTGTGCGTAATACTTTATGGCAGCTCTCTTCAAGTGTCAAAAGACAACAGGTCAAACCTGAATGGGTTTGATTTTCCCTCAAGAATTTCTGAGTTTGGATTCAGAGCCGATTTCAGTACGATTTCCGGTAAAGTTAAAGTTAAAATGGGAAAAACACTGCGTTTAATATCAACTCTCTTAAGCAAGATTTTAGATTGTTGTTCTGAGATTGAACGTGAATGATCAACACGAACCTCAGAGGTGTTATTACTTTTTGACTGAATTTATCGAAATGGAGCAAGAAGACCTACGCCATAAGAAACGTTGGCGATAGGATGAATTGCGACCAACAAATAACTATCAATCAGGTCTGTCTTGCTCTTCAATATATTCCTTTAGTCTATCAACAGTAACACCTCCACAACTCGAAACATAATAGCTGCTAGACCATATAACTCTCTTGCCCCAGTAGACTTCTTTCAATTCAGTCTCAAACTGCTTAGACAAGACCCTACTGGTAGCAGTTTTCATTGAGTTAACCAGTTTGCTTAACTGTTGTTGCGGAAGGTACTGAAAGAGTAGGTGAACATGATCGGATTCACCGTTAAACTCTATCAACTCACAACGATTCCTTTCTAGGTTCTTGTTCATTACCGCTTCGATGGTTGTTAACATTTCATCTGTGAACACCTTCCTACGATATTTTGAGACCAGCACCAAATGAGCTTTTATGTCTGAAACAGCCCTAGCTGATGATTTTAAACTCATGTGGTCAATCACTCCATTTGCTGTATAATAACAACAGTCTATCATTGCAAGTCGATGTTCACCGCTCTTAAAGTCAGGTTTTACCCCAATCAAGAACAGCAAGTTCAACTCTCAAAAGAGTTTGGCTGTGCTAGATTTGTGTATAACCGATTTCTTGCAGAGTGGAATAAGACCTATGAGGAAACAGGTAAGGGGTTGAGCTATACAAAATGCGCTAATCAATTACCTGCTCTCAAGAAAGAATTGCCC
>NZ_LATL02000153.1 GCF_000972705.2 Limnoraphis robusta CS-951
CAATGCAGCCATCTATCCCAAGTATTTAAGGTCATCTGAAAAGCGAATTAAAAAGCTACAGCGACGACTATCTAGGAAGTTTGTCAAGGGTAAAAAGCCCCAATCAAATAACTACCACAAATCTCGAAAAAGACTGGGGAAAGCACATTTGAAGGTTCAACGCCAACGTAAAGACTGGGCTGTGAAGTTAGCCCGGGGCGTCGTGACATCTAACGATGTCGTGGTGTACGAAGACCTAAAGATACAAAATATGGTCAAGAACCATCATTTAGCTAAGTCGATTTCAGACGCGAGTTGGTATCAATTCACCCAATGGTTAAACTATTTTGGAAAAATTTGGGATAAAGCAGTTGTTTCTGTTAGCCCACATTTCACCTCTGCCGATTGTTCTAACTGTGGATTGAGGGTGAAGAAATCACTCAGCACCCGGACTCACAAATGCCCTAAATGTCATACAGAAATTTGTCGAGATACTAATGCGGCACTTAATATTCTGAAGAAGGGCATGAGTATTCTGGGTAGCGAGTATCAACAATACAGTACCGAAGGGCATTCGGAAACTGCCTCGTTCGAGGAAACGCTTGGGGAGACTTCCACCTCTGTTAATGAGGAGAAATCTGAATTAATAAGTGGTGTCACTGAACCAGGAATTAACTGTAGTTAAGAATCCCCTAGCTTTAGCTATGGGGAGTATGTCAACCCATATGTCCGAGAAACACTCTACTTGAACAAAACCACTGATTGCTGGTGACGATCAATTTCCTGTTCCCTTTTACGCAAATTTTGCTACTATAGAGAGGTTGTCTAAAATTCACACATCCTGGGTTTCGGGTGTTTTTGACAAATCCAAGTCAGAGATCAACCCTGGGATGGAGGATTAACCCGAAAGGAGTTAAATTTAAAATGGCAGTTATTAGTCTCGCTGAAATGTTGGAGTCTGGAGTTCACTTCGGACATCAGACTCGTCGTTGGAATCCGAAAATGGCTCCGTATATCTATACAGAACGGAACGGAGTTCATATCATTGACTTGTTGCAAACCGCCCAACTGATGGAAGAAGCCTATGAATATATTAGAACTTCTTCTGAACAAGGCAAGAAATTTCTGTTTGTGGGTACGAAACGTCAAGCGGCAGGTATCATTGCTCAAGAAGCTCTACGCTGTGGAGCCTATTATGTAAACCAACGTTGGTTAGGGGGAATGCTGACCAACTGGACGACCATCAAAACTCGGGTAGACCGACTCAAAGAGCTAGAATATCGCCAAGATAGCGGTCAACTTGATTATCTGCCCAAAAAAGAAGCTTCTGTGTTACGACGGGAACTGGAGAAGCTGCAAAAATACCTGGGTGGTATTAAACAAATGCGTCGCACTCCTGATGCGGTGGTGATGATCGACCAGCGACGGGAACATAACGCTGTTATGGAGTGTAAAAAGTTGGGAATTCCAATTATTGCGATGTTGGATACGAACTGTGATCCCGACTTGGCTGACATCCATATTCCCGCCAACGATGACGCCATTCGAGCGATTAAATTAATCGTTGGGAAGCTGTCCGATGCCATTTATGAAGGGCGTCACGGTCAACTGGAGGGTGATCCCGATCTCGCTGAAGAATTTGCTGACGACTACGAAGGTGCAGAAGAAGAGTTCGGCGAAGAAGGTGAAGATTACGAAGAATATATTGAAGAGGAAGAAGATCCCGATAAAGAGGATTAAAATCAACTCAGCAGTCTCAATGTTCTGAGGGATAAAAGGGCGCAAAATACCTATTTAAGCCAATTGGGTTCGGGCTTGCGCCCTGTACAAACAATGCTGATCCCGTTCGGGGACGCAAGAGAAATTGAGGGAAAATTGAATCAGTAGAAAGTGCTACTATATACAGGGTTGATTACCGAAATTAAGCGGGATACAAGCCCGGTTTGAGGACGGTTGACCTCAAATTGAGGTAAAATCATAAAAATGTTGGTCTACTAGAGTTGGGATTCGTGCGTACCAACACTTAACACGAAGCACGTAAAGCGATAGTAGCAACATCAGGTCTGTGCGGATCTATTGAAAAACCGATGGACTCGCGCATAGTGCCGAACCCAGAAACTTAATCTTTTCTCGACTCAAACCCAAAAATTGGGTGTAGGTCATTTACCATTCGTCTCAGGGCGACTCAAAAAAATTCAAGAGAAGGAATAGAGGAAAAAATGGCCGACATATCAGCAAAAGTAGTCAAAGAACTGCGTGAAAAAACAGGCGCAGGTATGATGGACTGCAAAAAAGCGCTCAAAGAAACAGATGGCGATATGACCAAAGCTATGGAGTGGCTGCGACAAAAGGGCATTACCTCGGCCGATAAAAAAGCGGGTCGTGCGGCCAGTGAAGGACTGGTTGGCAGCTATATTCATACTGGGGGTCGCGTCGGTGTCCTCGTCGAAATTAACTGCGAGACTGACTTTGTTGCGCGTCGCGAAGAGTTTCAAACGCTGGTGCGAAATGTAGCCATGCAAATTGCCGCTTGTCCGAATGTGGAGTATGTTGCGGTTGATAATATTCCCAGCGATATTGTTGAGAGAGAAAAATCGATTGAGATGAAGCGCGATGATTTGGCTGGAAAGCCCGATAATATTAAAGAAAAGATCGTTCAAGGTCGGATCGATAAGCGTCTGAAAGAATTGGCGTTGATGGATCAACCTTATATTCGCGATCAAAATATTACGGTTGAAGAGTTGGTTAAACAAACCATTGCCCTTCTCGGAGAAAATATTAAAGTGCGTCGCTTTTCTCGCTTTGTTCTGGGCGAGGGGGTTGATGCAGAGGAAGAGACGGCTGAATAAGCGCCGTTTTTTGGACAGAAGTAACCTTGCAAAAAAGTTTGATTGGCCCCGATTCAAATTATCATTAGAGGCGATTGGGGCTTTTAAATCTAAGCTATTTCAGTTGCTTAAGGTAGAAGACCGGAAACTGGATTTATCATTGGGAAAATTAATGATTCGGCAGTTTTTCCTCAGATTTTTATAGCTAAGAATTGACACCTGAACCCGGCTAACGGATTAGTTTTTACGGTTTAATATTGACGCTTTCTCCATCAAATTGCAGAAATGACAGGATCGCTTAAAGCCATAGAGGAGGATCTCGCTTCTTTAGAAGAGGCAATCGCCAAGTTAGCTCATGAATTTGATCACGCCTATGAAAATTATCTCACGGCTTTAGGAAAAGCAGTTCGCCAACAGTTGATTCTGGCGAGTTATCATTTATGTACTCAGGGCTATCCAGAATCTTTTCTGAAGCTTTCCTTTTCACAACGGCAGAAATTTCAACAAAATTTGCAAACGTTAGCTACAAACGCTCAAAAAACTTTTCTGTCTCTGGTGCAACTTTCCTCCGCCTCTCAAGCTTTGAAGGAACAACCAGAGGACGATGATTCTTTAGAAGAAGATTTCACCCCCGAAGATGAATCTGTTGAAGTCTCTACTGATTTTTTGATTCAACAGGCTCTTCCGCAGCCCTTGAGTTCTCCTGAACGGTTGGCTTTGTGGCAAGAAAAGCTGGAAAAATCAATTCATGCTTTTTTGAAAACCCTGTCTCGCGATACCAACCGATGCTTACAAAAATCCGAGATTTTCCCCCAAAAACTACCAGAAGCCCTTTTAGAAGCGGCTTCTCTAGCGGAAACTTCGGCACAAACTGTTGCGAGTCCGCCTAACCTCCTGAACTTGATGATTGAAACCGAAGACATCGAGGACGAGGAGATTTCTAATGTGACTCGTGTGATGGCTGTGCATCTGCGTCTGTCTGAAGTTGAATTTGCAGATACAGCCGTGATGTCAAAACGTCATCAGATTCGCAATCTCTCTGCTCAGTTGACCAAGCTGGGACGTAGTTATCAGAAGAAACAACGAGAACGGGCTGTTTTAGAAGCTGAGGCGGCTTGGCGAGCGAGTTGGTTTGAGCAGAACGCTTAAACACTGAAGCCGTAGAAGGCTAGAGGCGAAGGGTTGACGGGCTATTGTCTGGGTGTTGATTTATAGTTCAAGTGTAAGGGCGAAGAACCCCAGACTAGCCTATGCTATTATCTTAGCGAAAATTTCCTAAAATGTCAAATAAAAGTGAATTTTCTTGATTTTTCAAGTTAAAAACTTCTATACTTTTAGAGGAAGACAGCTTCAGGCTGTTACCCTAGAAAGGATAGACAAGCCAATGTTTTGATTCTTGAGTTTTCAATGACTTGGAGTCGGTTTAATTGGATTAATAAAATCAGATAAACTTCTATTTTTTAGTCAACTGGAACAATGAAAAGTAACCAACCAGACTGGGAGCGTTTACAAAAAGCAATTGCAGTTGAAGCCGAAAGGGGATTTAATAATGTTCAGGGAAAGCATCACCAATTTCACGAGTTTTTGTATATTAGCTTAAACGAACTTTTTAACCTTGTTCCCGGAGACTCTAAAAATCGCTGTCAACAAATGGTAGATGCGTTTGCGAATTATTCAGAAAAAAGTCTGCAAGATAGAGAAAACCTTCTGGATGATACAAGGCGGTTTTTGTTGCAAATGCAGCGAAGTCTTGACTGTCGTGAAAAAGTCGAAGAAATCACTGAAAGAAGTCAACAAATTCCGGCATCTATTCCGACAAATTCCCTGATTCAAACCCTACCAATTGTTGAGAAATCACCGAATGCTGCTTCTTCTTTAGAACAACCTTTAGAGAACGTCGTCGGGCCTAGAAATGCATATCGTTTAGCGAAACTGGGCTTGTATACGGTTTATGATTTATTATACTATTATCCGCGAGATCATATTGATTATGCTCGTCAAGTTGCGATTCGAGATTTAGTTCCGGGAGAAACAGTAACACTGATTGCTAAGGTTAAACGGTGTAACTGTTTTAGCAGTCCTAGAAATAAGAAATTAACGATTTTAGATTTAATCTTAACGGATAGTACCGGACAACTCAAAATTAGTCGTTTTTTCGCAGGGCCGAGATATAGTAACGCGGGATGGCAAAATAAGCAAAAATATAACTACCCACAGGGTACGATTGTCGCGGCTTCGGGGTTAGTGAAAAGTAATAAATATGGAATTACTTTAGATAATCCTGAATTGGAAGTTTTAGACCAAGAAGGGGGGCAAATTGACTCGATGAAAATTGGTCGGGTGGTGCCTGTTTATCCCCTGAGTGAAGGGGTGGGTGCTGACTTAATTAGAAAATCGGTTTTATCGGTTTTACCAACAACGAGCCAGTTGCAAGATACGTTACCTCAAGGTTTATTGGATATTTATCAACTGATTGGAGTACAAGATGCGATTCAAAATATTCACTTTCCCCCAGATAGAGACTGTTTAGCCGCAGCCCGTCGCCGTTTGGTATTTGATGAGTTTTTCTATCTACAATTAGGACTGTTACAACGACGTCAATCTCAAAAAAAAGCGGCAACTAGCGCCGTTCTTGCTCCGACGGGAAAACTAATTCAACAGTTTGATGAAATTTTACCGTTTAAATTAACGAATGCTCAACAACGAGTCATCAAAGAAATTCTGATTGATTTACAATCTTCTGAACCGATGAATCGGTTGGTTCAAGGGGATGTAGGGGCAGGAAAAACAGTAGTCGCAGTTGTAGCAATGTTAGCGGCTATTCAAGCCGGATACCAAACGGCATTGATGGCGCCAACGGAAGTTTTAGCCGAACAACATTATCGAAAATTAGTCAGTTGGTTTAACTTAATGCACTTAAGCGTTGAACTGTTAACGGGTTCAACTAAAACGGCGAAACGTCGCCAAATTCACAGCCAATTAGAAACGGGAGAATTACCTGTTTTAGTGGGAACTCATGCGTTAATTCAAGATACGGTAAATTTTCATCGGTTGGGGTTAGTGGTGATTGATGAACAGCATCGGTTTGGGGTGCAACAACGGGCTAGATTGCAACAAAAAGGTGAATCTCCTCATGTTTTAACGATGACAGCAACGCCCATTCCGCGTACATTAGCGTTAACGTTACATGGGGATTTAGATGTGAGTCAATTGGATGAACTTCCGCCGGGGCGTCAACCGATTCAAACGACTATTTTAATGGGGAAACAACGCAATGAAGCCTATGATTTAATCCGACGAGAAATTGTGCAGGGAAGACAGGTTTATGTGGTGTTGCCGTTAGTTGAAGAATCGGAAAAGTTAGATGTCCGTTCAGCAGTGGAGGAACATCAAAAACTGCAAACGAAAATTTTCCCAGAATTTCAAATCGGTTTATTACATGGTCGTCTGAGTAGTGCGGAAAAAGATGAAGCGATTAGTCAATTTCGCGATCAAAAGACGCAAATTCTGGTTTCTACAACTGTTGTAGAAGTGGGGGTGGATGTTCCGAATGCAACGGTGATGTTAATCGAAAATGCGGAACGATTTGGGTTATCTCAATTGCATCAATTACGGGGACGAGTTGGACGGGGTAAACACAAATCTTTTTGTCTATTAATGGCAGGAAGTTCAACGCCAGAAGCCAGAGAAAGGCTAGAGGTTCTTGCAGAGTCTCAAGATGGATTTTTTATCGCTGAAATGGATATGCAGTTGCGGGGGCCAGGTCAAGTTTTGGGATCTCGTCAGTCAGGATTACCGGATTTTGTCTTAGCGAGTTTAGTTGAAGATCGGGAGGTGTTAGAATTGGCAAGAGATGCGGCGCAAAAAGTGATAGAAAAGGATGAAACGTTAAACCGTTGGCCGTTAATGCAGCAGGAGTTAAACCGACGGTATCAACGAATGTTAGGGGGTTCTATTTTGACTTAAATATGAATATTAGATCGGCTACTGTAGAGGATGTTTCGCTGATTTTTTCGTTGATTCAGAAGACGTCAGAGTTTGATCGTAATATTGGGGGGTTTTCGGGTGTGTTGAAAGTTTCTGAAGACAAAATTCGCAAAACCCTATTTGGGAAAATTCCTTTTCAATCTTTCGATCCCATATCTTCGGAGATCTTCCGGTTGAAAAGGCAGTAAATTCTGTTTTAGATTGTGCTAACCAATATTATGCAATGACTCCCCAAGAGAAGTTAGCGTACAAAAAACGACCCGAACTTCTGATATGATATCCGGTTGATTAATGCCTGTTATGGTGGGGGTGGGGCGGGTTTAACTCAATCTCGGAGTGGTCGCCCTCGATCTTCGGCGGAACCCGCCCCTACCAGTACGTTAATTGATTAGTCGGATATCATATGAGAAAAGGAATTATTGCTTGTATTCCTCCTCAGTTTTTCCCCGAACAACAGTCTTTCAGTTCTCAAGGACTCTAACTTCGTGCTAAATTAAGAGTCAAATCGTCAAAAAATATCAATCCTTTCTTTCAATGAATTTCGTTAACATCCTGGGACTTTTCCTGATTATCTTGACCATCGGTATTGTCTTGTACTTAATTACCCCTCGCCGTTATCAATCCTCTGATTCGGTTGCCAATTCCTACGATCAATGGACGGAAGATGGTATTTTAGAATTCTATTGGGGCGAACATATCCACCTCGGTCATTATGGTTCCCCCCCGCAACGAAAAGACTTTTTGCAAGCCAAAATCGACTTTGTAGATGAGATGGTGCGCTGGGGCGGTTTAGACAAATTACCACCGGGAACTACGCTGTTAGATGTCGGTTGTGGAATAGGCGGAAGTAGTCGTATTTTAGCCAAAGATTACGGATTTTCTGTGACTGGAGTTACCATTAGCCCCCAACAAGTCAAACGCGCCCAGGAGTTGACACCCGCAGGAGTTGATGCTAAATTTCAAGTCGATGATGCAATGGCGCTGTCTTTCCCCGATGCGAGTTTTGATGTAGTATGGTCTGTTGAGGCTGGCCCCCATATGCCGGATAAAGCGATTTTTGCTAAAGAGTTGCTGCGAGTCGTCAAACCGGGTGGCGTGTTGGTTGTGGCTGACTGGAATCAACGCGATGATCGGCAAATTCCGCTTAATGTTTGGGAAAAACCTGTGATGCGTCAACTCCTCGATCAATGGTCACATCCGGCTTTTTCGAGTATAGAAGGCTTTTCCGAACTATTAGCTGAAACGGGGCTTGTAGAAGGGCAGGTAAGCACCGCAGATTGGACAAAACAAACCCTACCTTCTTGGTTCGATTCGATTTGGCAAGGAATCGCCAGACCCCAGGGATTAGTGAGTTTTGGTTTCTCGGGTTTTATTAAATCTTTGCGAGAAGTCCCGACTTTGTTGTTGATGCGGTTAGCGTTTGGGACGGGTCTTTGTCGGTTTGGAATGTTTCGGGCTGTCAGGGCAAATTCACCGCTACAATTAACTAATACTACAATCACTGAAACCGCACAAGTTTAATTAGAAAAAATATTTTCCGTCAGGTAAACCCCAAAAACCCGGTTTCTTTGACAATGACGAGGACGGGTTGGACGGGGCGAAAACAAATCTTTGTTTGGGTGCAGAAATTATGGAAAAACAAGGAAATCGCTGTTTTTTGAAATGGGTTCCATCCGGTTAGGTTCGTTAAGAGTTAATTTCTTACTCTAGCAACCAGTCAAATAAGTTTTGTACGGTTATTTTAAAACTTTTGGCAAATTCAGGTACGGGTAATTCGGCTGTGGGTTGATCATAAAAAGTTGTCGCTTGCTCGGGTAAATGTACAAATATAGATAAATCCTCCGGATCAATTAACCATCCCATTTGGGTTCCATATTTTAGACTATATAAAATCTTTTTTGTGACTTTTGTTTGACTTTGATCGGAAGAGAGAATCTCAATCATCCAGTCGGGTGGAATGGGAAAAGTATTGGCAACTCGACCATTTTCTTGTCGGGGAATTCTTTCCCAAGTAAAAACCGAAATATCGGGTACAATTGAACGATTTTCAAACGTACAGCGAAGTTCGCAAAATGCTCTGGCAATTCGTTGTTGTTTGAGAGAAGCATTAATTGCAGTTGCTAACTCAGTTTGAATTGCACTGTGTTCTCCTTGTGGCATTGGTTTTTGAATAATATCTCCGTCAATATATTCACAAGCAGGTTTAGTTTCTGGCTGCTTTAGAAATTCTTGCAGGGTCAGAGTTTGAATCGATTGTACCATGAATTTTAGAAAACTGAATGGTTAAACGCTCTAGATTGATTCTACTTCGTATTATACCGAATCCGACTATTGAGTGCTGTGCTAACTGTTCTACAATAGAGCTACGATGGCTTTTCTCGATAGTTCTGAGTTGAGGGTCAGTCGCGGCATTTTGGCACTAATTTGGCTACCCCAAAAAAATTTAGAAAAAGCGCAATATTAACTTAAGATTATCTGTAGAGTTT
>NZ_LATL02000154.1 GCF_000972705.2 Limnoraphis robusta CS-951
GGTTTATTGAACTTATTTCTGAGAAACATAAATCTATTGAGAACCCGCCCCTACAGATCAACCCGTTGGGGTAGCGGGTTTATTGAACTTATTTCTGAGAAACATAAATCTATTGAGAACCCGCCCCTACAGTGTTAACTGATTAACATCGGTTCTTTTTGTTCTTCTAAGTCTTGAAACATCGGAGTGCTGAGATACCGTTCCCCAAAACTCGGTTGAATCATCACAATCAGTTTACCTTCATTTTCAGGACGTTGAGCAACTTTTATCGCCGCAGCCAAAGCCGCACCTGTGGAAATACCTGATAAAATCCCTTCTTCCCGCGCCAGACGTCGGCCATAACTCATGGCTTCATCATCGGTAATTTGAACAACTTCATCAATTAAATCAACGTTTAACACTTCAGGAATAAAACCCGCCCCAATGCCTTGAATTTTGTGAGGACCAGGATTTCCTCCCGATAAAATCGGGCTATTTGTCGGTTCAACGGCGATCGCTTTAAACTGAGATTTGTATTGTTTAATCACCTCAGCAACGCCTGTAATTGTTCCTCCAGTACCCACACCTGCAATTAAAATATCAACTCGTCCGTCGGTATCTTCCCAAATTTCTTTAGCCGTCGTTAGGCGGTGAATTTCGGGGTTTGCGGGGTTTCTAAACTGTTGCAGCATATAGGCATTAGGAACCGTCTCCGTCAACTCCTGCGCCTTTTGAATGGCGCCTTTCATCCCTTGCGAACCGGGCGTTAATTCTAACTGTGCGCCATAAGCCCGTAACATTGAGCGTCGCTCTAAACTCATGGTATCCGGCATCGTTAAAATCAGGCGATATCCCTTCGCTGCTGCCGCCATAGCCAGGGCAATTCCGGTATTTCCAGATGTAGGTTCAACGAGTACCGTATGACCTGGAATAATCAACCCTTCTCGTTCTGCGGCGTTAATCATATTCACGCCAATTCGATCTTTGACAGAAGCAGCCGGGTTCATCCCCTCCAATTTTACCAGGATTTGAGCCACACAGCCTTCGGATTGGGGAATCGAATTAAGTTGAACGAGGGGAGTTCGACCCACCAATTCAGTGATATTATGAGCAACGCGCATGATTATAACTCCAGGTGCTAAAAGTTAACAGTCTGCACAATCAAAATTCAAAATGTGCAGAAAACAAGGACAGAGGTACGCCGACAAATGACGTACCCTGAGATGTCCCCAGTGAACGGTGATAAACTCAATAGTTACCATTATTCCTCAACCGCTCACTGTTCACTGATAACTGTTAGGATATTGTCCTAAACTGATACTGTGGCGTGAGTGTAACAATTTTTAGGACAAATCCGGGCGCAAGCCTGACAGCCGACGCAATTTTCAGCGTTTTCAATATTCATCACTTTGCGTTCAATTTCATCTTCATCTTCATCAACAACTTCCCCATCTTCGTTAAGGGCAATTAATCCCAAAACATTAAAACCGCAGACTTTGAAGCATCTTCCACAACCCAAACAACTTTCTTGATTCAGCGATTCAACAAATTTGGGTTCCCAAGTTTTACCGCTTTTTTTTACACTGGTTAAGGTAGCCATGATATGTGTTCTCCTACAAAGGTCGTCAGTTAGATCGGTTGAGAGTAAGTGTTCTATTGAATCAAATGAAAATCAATTCTAGGCGCTTGCACCCGCTAAGACTCGATTTTCAATGGGGAAATAAGGAGTCAATGTTTCAATCCAGCGATTTAGACGTTCATCTGTTTTCTCGCTTTCATTGACTTCATCGAGAGGTAATCCGACAAATAAACCATCTCGAATTGCTGTCGAATGTTCAAAGGTATAACCATCAGTTGGAACAGCACCAACAACGGTTGCACCCAACTTGGTAAAGATGTCGTACATCAAGCCTAATGCACCCACAAAGTGCATCCCATGATTGACATAATCTCCGGGGCCAAATAGAGCAATGGTTTTACCCGAAAAATCCGGTTTTTCCAACTCCATTTCAAACAATGGATCGCGCCAATTATTCTGCACTTCACCCGCTCCCCAAGTGGAACAGCCTAAGAGCAAATAATCATACTCTAGGAAGTCACTAAATTCGTTGAAATCTTCTTCCATACTGAGCAAATCACAAAGATCTTCGCCC
This sequence comes from Limnoraphis robusta CS-951, assembly GCF_000972705.2. The sequence goes on from NZ_LATL02000154.1 coordinate 2,133, forward strand.
AATTTATCCCGCAATGCGGTGGCGATTTCTTCAGTAACACCGGATGTTGAACCGTAGAAGATGCCAATCTTAGCCATAGTACAATTCTCCTGACAGTGTTGTGTTTTGAACTCAACTTTCCTTACAGATGCACCTCGGAAAAACGGTGATCAATCTCGCTCAACCGAGATTTCATCAACTCCGATTTCTAAGGAAGTTTCCCCATCGGAACTGAAACGGACTTTGCCAATTGCCAACTGCTTCAACAGGCTACCAAACTGCATAACTTTTTCAAGCACAAGCAAATTTGAGTTTAAGTTCGGACATTGAATCGCTAAAGTATTTGTGTTAGCGTGAGAATTAATACTCCACTCACACTGATACAATAGATTCGCGACTGAACCCTTTTCTTCAAGCGGACTGGTGCTATGTTCTCGCAAGTTTGATTGACGAATACAAGCCGCATAAATTTGTTGGCGACAAGCATTTCCCAATTCTTGATGGGCGACTTCAACAGAAGCGGAACTGTCTAAAATCTGGGGTTTGTTGAGATTAATGGTAGAGTGATTCATGGTTTCTTGGTTTCAGGAAATGTCGAGAAAGTTCATAAGGAAAGCTTCAGAACTCAGGAGGATAGAAACAGGGGGAACAGTAGGACAGACAGACGAGGAAATCATTGATGCTTTCACGCTTTTGTTGTTTACCTACTCCCCCTCACTAAAGTCTTGACTCCCTGATGGCTTCCGTAATTCCTAAACCCAAGTTCTTTAGCTTACGCTAGCAGGAACAGCGCCGCCAGTGCTGGCTAAAAGCTGATCGTGACGAACACGCAGCACTTCTGGATATTGATTACAGAATTCTTGGAAAGCTGTTATTTCCGGCAGTTTAACGCCTTCTTGATAAGCGGCTTCCGCTTCGAGTTCATCAACCAATTCCCAAGCTTTCAGGCTTTCGGCAGAGGTTGCACCCTGGGCTGCACTAATTTCATTGGCTTGCTCAATTGCCCGTTTTAATTCCCGTTGTAGTAACGGTAATTTTGGGTTTTCGATAAAATCGCCTTTATAGAGAATGTCGCTATCTGAAATAATGCCAAGCAATTCGCCTTGAATAACGGGCGCAATGCGAATTCCAGTATTCGCAAATAGCCGCGCCACATATTCAACACCCAGATCGGGATTAACCACGATACAAGGCTTGGTCATAATTTCATACACACGCATTGCTGCTGGATCTTTACCGTATGCCACCACTTTCGTCACAATGTCCGTTTGGGTGACAATACCGTAAGCATCCTGACCCGTTCGAGTCTCCACAATTAAAGCACGCAACTGTTTGAATTTCATCAGCTTAACCGCTTCAGCTACAGTTGCAGAACCGCGAATTGTGGCGACATCTGTCGTCATAATGTCAGATGCTTTTAACATTACTTCAACTCCTTAAGAACTCAATAAAAAATCAATCAAGATTCACACGAGTTCCCCGCCTTCTTTTGATGACAGCCCCACATCAACCTCTTGTTAATTCGGTGATGGGATTTTTCCCTGATACCCAAAGAATAATCTTCTTTCAGCAGGGATTCTGAAGTCTTAAAACTCTAAGAGTTTTTAATCACTTCAGCAACACTTCAGGCATTTTTAAAAATGACCAAAATGGAGCCTATCATTCGCTCAAATCTTTTCCGGCAATATGCAATAGGAAAAAAACGGATAACGGCTCAGGGTAATTTATGAATTACCCCGCCTTTGATTACAGTCGCTTTGCTTCTGTTGTTAACGGCAAATTAAAGGGTTCTTCCAATTTTGGAAACATTAATTCCCAGCCGTTAGCCAGAACAAAAATTTTGCCATCTTCACCGATTTTTTCTTCAACGACTTCTTCTTCTAAATCTTTTTTAGGAACATATACCGATAAATTTCCACTAGCACTTTGACGTAACATTACTTTCATAGTAAAACCTCCTTTGTTGGGTGTTTGCTCATCGGTAAAAATATTCAAGCATGAGATGAAAATCCAAGTTCAATCTACCTGCTAAAACTTAAAACCTACAAAATAGAATTGAAGATTGTGAAGTCAAAACTGTAGAGTATCCACAATCTTCAATCAAAACTTTACTCGGCGGACTCTAATTCTTTTCCCCGACATCCAACTATAACATTTCTATCGAGAAAATGCACGGCATAGATGTAGTAGGCTTGCAAATAAGTTCCGATGCTGACAATATAGCCCTCCTCGCCTTTTTTGGCTAAAGTTTCTCCGAGTTCTTTCCCCGGAAACGTTCCATCATTGCGAATCAGTTTACGAACTCTAACTTTTTGTTCCAGTTCGTATTTGGGTGAATCATTGATTTCCACATCATCAACTCTAACTAATCCCATGAGCTACTCTCCTTTCAGGTACTAGATTTAACAATTCTTCCACAGTCAAACTGCGTTTAAACTTCACAGAAAGATTCCGCACCCCCTCTAAAACCGTGGCGATTTCTTCTTTGCTTAACGTAATGCCATTTTGTTGAAGAACATTTGAGACTAAATGCCGCCCCGAATGTTTTCCCACAACCAAACGACGTTGCCAACCCACCTCTTCAGGGGCAAACGGTTCATAAGTGTTAGGATTTTTTAAGATCCCGTGAGCATGAATCCCCGCCTCGTGAGCAAAGGCATTTTCACCAACAATTGCTTTCCAAGGCGGCACCGAACAGCCAGAAGCCTGAGCCACCAAGTCCGACAACTCCCGCAACCGACGAGTATTGATGCCCAAATTCACGTTATACATTTGCTTGAGCGCCATCACCACTTCTTCAAGAGCAGCATTTCCAGCCCGTTCTCCCAAACCGTTAACGGTAGTATTCACCGAAGTCGCACCCGCTTGTAAACCCGCTAACGCATTCGCTGTGGCTAACCCAAAATCATTGTGCGTGTGCATCTCCACCGGAATTGAGAGGTGTTGCACCAAATGGGCGACTTTTTGACTCGTCTTCATGGGGTCAAGAATACCCACCGTATCGCAAAAGCGAAAACGACTCCCGCCCCATTCTTCAACAGACAAAGCCACATCCAGCAAGAAAGATTCATCGGCTCTGGAGGAATCCTCACCCCCAACCGCCACATACAACCCCTGGTCAACCGCAAATTGCACCGCTTCTCGCAGACGCCGTAACACCCCCTGCACATCTCCCTGAAATTTAGCTGCAATCTGAATCTCAGAAACCGGAATCGAAATGTGAACCCGTTTCAGACCACAGGCGATAGACGCTTCAATGTCAGAGCGTACCGCCCGGTTCCAGCCAATCAGTGAAGTCCGCAGGTCAAGATGGGTAATCGCGGAAATAGCACGAGCTTCTTCACTTCCCATTGCTGGGATACCGACCTCTAACTCATGGACACCAATCGCATCCATGAAAGACGCAAGGGCAATTTTTTCATCGACCGTGAAAGCGACTCCAGCCGCTTGCTCACCATCGCGTAAGGTCGTATCGTTGATTTGAATATCATTCATGGCTAGACTTCCCCACAATTGAGAAACAGATTTGGCATAATACACGCTAAGTTGCAACAAACAACCCGCAGCTTTTACAATCAGTCCCCTGAAATTTGGCAGTGCATTTCAGATTTGATTTGACTATGCTCCTAAAATAAGGGAGGATTGATTCAGGGATTAAGGATTCGGAATTGAGGATGGACAGTCAGCGCGAATCTGTATGTTGTAGGCTTAGTGTTTAGTGGAAGCCTCGTTGTCTGTTTATTTCCGAGTTGCCTTGTCCCTTTCTTGCTGTCTGTTCATGAGAAATCAAACTGAGGCTTGTTTTTGAGCCAATCGAAAATCTTTTGAAGCTGGCTAAGAGAGATAAATCCATATTGCCAAAGCAGCATCGGTAGTGGGTCGCTTGCCTGTTTTCTGCGTTGGATGACAACCGTTAATTCGGCGTGAGAAACAGCCAGTTCATCCTGCAAAAAGCGGCAGAATTCCGTAAAATGTAAATTGTGTTCCATGACAGCACTTCCGTTGAGGTTCGTGATAGGGTTTTGGGAAATGAGGAAAGGATTAATCATCAAACTGATCAAGTCTTGAGGAAACTTTTCTCAAATTCGTTTCCTTCCCTTCCCGCTTAATCACGCAGACTCAGTTCATGCCAAAACAAAGCTATCTGAAGGTTTAAAAGGATCAAGATCAAACTTGACTTTTTTTGCAGTGAAGGTACACCCAAGTTGTGTAGATGTTCCCTTATATGATGAATCGCTTCTTGAACTTTTTCCCCTCATCGGTTAAACTCCTGATCTAGAGAAGAAAATTCGGCTGTACCTTCAAACTTCAGATAGAGATTTTGATTGAGAAGATCAAAACCTAGAAGATGAACAACAGAGATCTTCAATCCAAAGCATAAGGGAAACGCCTGGGTTTCTTTCTAAACCACCGAATTGGGGGTGATTGATCTCTTTACTCCAAACTTGAAAAATATCCTTGATCATGCTAGTCCTTGCTTGTGAACTTGTTAGCCTGCCTTCCAAATCGAAACCCTTGAGGATTAAGGGTATGTAAATTGAACAAAAGTCTTGAACTTTAACGGTTGGGAATTGCTGCGACAGCTTGCTATAACTGTAGTTCGTGCAGCTCTAAATTCATACTTTCTAGAGGTTGAAAAGCTGAGTTTAGAGGAATACAAGATTAGTTTCACTAAAGAAGTAAACGGTGTCTCATTGAAAAAGAGGGAAAACTGAATCCTCTTTTTCAACTTTAGACATTAGCGTTCTAACTCTCCGTGAAACTCGTAACTTTCTACTCCTTGGGGAGAAATGTCCGTTTCCCAACAGCGTTCTAACCAATCAACTAACTCCAAACGAGAAGCCGTAAACTGTTGAATGGCGCTTCGTAATAGAATGGCGTGATTTCCGTGATGAATTTCTACCCACAGTCGTCCATCTTCAGGACACCAACAGGGAATCATTAACTCTTGTAGGCGATGGTAGACGATCCAGCGATCGCCCTGCAAAACGTCAACCGGACTAATGACAGCACTTGAAGGAGATAGTTTAAACATGGTGCGAAGCTCCGCAGAGAAAGTTCAGGACGATCAAGCCAATCATTGAGAATCACGGGTGTTAGTTGCGAACACTAACTTCGTAGTTGCGAATTTCTTGAACTTGTTGTTCCAATTGCTCAATGCGATCGAGTAATGTCCGTATTAGCTTGGCTTCCACATCGGGAAGCTTGCCATGTTCCAACGGACAACAATCTCGACCCGAACGAGAAATCACGCGGCCAGGGATACCGACCACAGTGCAGTCATCCGGGACACTATTGAGAACAATGGAACCCGCACCCACCCGCACATGATGACCAATGGTGATATTGCCTAAAACTTTAGCTCCAGCTCCCACCACGACGTTATTTCCTAAAGTCGGATGGCGTTTACCACTTTCTTTTCCGGTGCCTCCAAGGGTTGCATTTTGATAGATTAAACAATAATCACCGATGATTGCTGTCTCACCGATTACAACTCCCATGCCGTGATCGATAAACACCCCTTTTCCAATGGTTGCACCCGGATGAATTTCAATTCCCGTGAAAAACCGTCCCAAATGAGACAAAAAGCGAGGAAAAAAGGGAAGACGACGATTGTACATCCAGTGAGCTACCCGATGTACTGCTAAAGCGTGTAAACCGGGATAGCAGCAGAGTACCTCTAACCAGTTGCGAGCCGCCGGATCTCGCTCAAAAACAATCTGGAAATCATTCCAGAGTGCTTTTAACCCCGAAGCTCGAGTCGCTGAAGTAGAAGAGTGTAAATCTTTGACTTCAGAGCCTGGAGAGGTTGTCGGGAGGCAATCCACAGGACTTGATGAAGCCGTCTGTGGATCGTCTGTCTCCCTGATTCGACCTTCTCCGGAGGACACAGGTACGCCACCTGTGGGCGTACTTTTGTGAGCTGTCCGTAGTGTGATGGGCTGTAGCATCAGATTCCGTGAGTCAATTAGAACAGGTGTCGTTTCTACTGCTTATACCAAGTGGCTCACTCTCTGCCAGTATGCACCAAGCCAGTTAGATTTATTTGATTAGTTAAAGATGTACTCAACTGACTTGAACCCTGATTCTATAGAACTTAACAGCCTCTCAAAAAATTTTTTTGGGGAGGGGAGCTGGTATTTTTACAGAGGGGTTAAGGTATTTATGGGTAGGGGAATGAGTATTTCCAGCCTCATACTCAAGTATATGCCTAATCGGTGTTTGAAGGGAATTTTGAGGGCAAGTTTTTAGCCGATCAAAGCTGAACTCAAAAATCCTCGGGGTAACTCAGGTCATAACCTTTGATAGTTCTAGCTTTCAAGCTTTTTGAACTCGAAAATTTTGAGGGCATAGACACGTATATCAAACCCCCCTATATAAAAATGTTAACTTAGATACAGAATTGAATTCCGTGACAGCACTGGGGGAGCTTGAGAGGCTGACTCCAGTTTTTTTTAGGGGTATGAGTACAAAATAAACAGGGGTCTATTTAAAGGAAATAATAGGCTCAAGACCTTATGAATAAAACAATAGAGGGTGAGTACACAAATACAGCTCACTCTGGTTAAAAAGACTAGAACCCAACCTAAAAAATACTAAAACCTTACCCCAAAAGAAATATTCAACCCAGATTCCATAAAGGTTTGAAAGGGTGAGTACATCCTTAACTAATCCAATAAACCTGAACCGGATGCCAAATTCAAGGGGCGTCTGAAGATGGATGGTATAAAGTTGCTAACGCTGAAAAACGAGTACAACCTAATTCACAGTTAGGAATTTGGAATTGCCGAAAGCGCGGGATGAGTCCGGAAGCTTAAAGTGAGGAGAATCAGGGAAAGAAACTAAACGAGGAAACAATAGCCAACTCAAAAGCTAATTGTACGCTGAGTATAGAGATTAATCTTTCTAGTTTCTCGTTCCCTCATATCCTTCTGAGCTAAGGAAGGAGTGGCTTATCCTCCATCATGCTTGCATGAGGAATTCCAAAGAAACGGATATCGAATACGGAAAAAACTCTTCGGAGTAGATCGAGGCTAGTTTTTAGCCCATATCGATGCTCACTCACAACGACCGACTAAGGTTGTTTTCCGATTTTTCCGTTCCTTTTGATTGATCTCAAAGTCCTTCTCACTATTTACGGAATTCAATGTTACATCCTAAAGGCACTCTGACACTCGAAACTCAGACCGCTACACCGTCTCCGGTTTCCGACAAAAAATCAGGAAACTGTGGCTGTGATTCTTCTACTCAGAAGAAAATCACAGACGAGAAACTCCTAGAGCGTATTGAGAAACACCCCTGTTACAGCGAACAAGCCCATCATCACTATGCCCGGATGCACGTTGCTGTTGCACCCGCTTGTAACATTCAGTGCAACTACTGCAACCGCAAATATGACTGTGCAAACGAAAGCCGCCCCGGAGTTGTCAGTGAACTCCTCACCCCAGAAGAAGCGGCGCACAAAGTCTTAGTGGTTGCAGGTAAAATTCCTCAAATGACGGTTTTGGGCATTGCTGGCCCTGGTGATCCCTTAGCCAACCCCGAAAAAACCTTCCGCACCTTTGAATTAATTGCAGACAAAGCACCTGATATTAAATTGTGCTTGTCTACCAACGGCTTGATGTTACCCGATTACATCGATCGCATCAAAGCCTTAAATATCGATCACGTCACCATCACCATCAACATGGTAGACCCCGAGATCGGTGAAAAGATTTATCCTTGGGTTCACTATGGTCGTCGTCGCTATCGCGGCATTGAAGGAGTCAGAATCCTTCACGAACGTCAGATGGAAGGATTAGATGCCCTCAGAGAAGCAGATATCCTCTGCAAAGTGAACTCGGTAATGATTCCGGGAGTCAACGACGAACACTTACAAGAAGTTCATGAAGTGGTTCGGTCAAAAGGCGCATTCCTCCACAACATTATGCCCCTGATTTCCGCTCCCGAACACGGTACTCACTACGGTTTAACCGGACAACGGGGACCGACTCCCAAAGAATTAAAAAATCTGCAAGATAACTGTGCAGATGGTCTGAAGTTGATGCGTCACTGTCGTCAATGTCGTGCAGATGCCGTTGGACTCTTGGGAGAAGATCGCAGCCAAGAATTTACTAAAGATAAATTCATGGATATGCCCCAGGAATACAATTTTGAACAACGTCAGGAAGTTCACGCCGGAATTGAGACATTCCGTGAACAACTTGAAGCCGCCAAGCAACAACAAGAGGCAAAGCAACCCGCCAAAAATCAACCCAAGATTTTGGTTGCGATCGCCACAAAAGGCAGTGGGTTGGTTAACCAACACTTCGGCCATGCCAAAGAATTCCAAATCTATGAAGTCGATGGCATCGAAGCGCGTTTTGTCGGACACCGAAAAATTGATCATTTCTGTCAAGGTGGATACGGCGAAGACGCAACGCTAGAGAATATCATCAAAACTATCTCCGACTGCCAAGGTGTACTGGTTTCTAAGATTGGAGATTGTCCCAAAAAAGAATTGACCGAAGCTGGAATTGAAGTCTTTGAAGCTTACGACACTATCGATAAAGTCGCTCTAGACTTCTACGAGCAGTACATCCAAAAGACTGAAGCTGGAAATAACTGATCATTGGGGGCGAGAGCAGTTATTTCAGAAAATAGACTCAACACCTCTGTTTTCTCTCTCCACCCCCAACCCAGCACGCCAAATCTGAATCCAATGTGCAACGAGTTATCAGGAGTCGAGTTATGGCTTACACCACTGATCGATCAACGGATCTCACATCCAGTCACAACCGACGTGACAGACTCCAACTGATACCGACCCACCCATGACAACTGATAACGGCACTTGGAACGGCTATATACGGGTGAGTTGAGTCTGAGTGAATCAATTGAAACGTTTTGATTTCGTCAAAACTCACCCCGATCAAACTACGGAGAGGGCTATGAAAGACTGTATTTATCTTGACAATAACGCCACAACGCAAGTCGATCAAGCGGTCATTGAGGCAATGTTACCTTACCTGACCACCTACTTCGGAAATCCCTCCAGTATGCACACCTTCGGAGGACAGGTCGGACAAGCGGTGAAACAAGCCAGACTTCAAATTGCTTCCCTTTTGGGGGCTGAAGATTCTGAAATTGTTTTTACCAGTTGTGGCACCGAAGGAGATAATGCAGCCATTCGCGCCGCACTTTCCGCTCAACCCAACAAACGGCACATCATCACCACTGTTGTTGAGCATCCGGCAGTCCTGAACTTGTGCAAGCGGTTAGAGAAAGAAGGCTACACGGTCACTTATCTTTCCGTTGATGATCAAGGCTTGATTGACTTACACGAACTCGAAGCTGCCCTCACAGGCAATACCGCTTTGGTGAGTGTGATGTATGCCAACAACGAAACCGGCGTGATTTTCCCGATTGAGCAAATTGGACAGCTTGCCAAAGAATATGGGGCGATCTTCCATGTTGATGCCGTGCAAGCGGTGGGCAAAATCCCCCTCAACATGAAAACCAGCACGATTGATATGTTGGCGCTGTCGGGTCACAAAATCCATGCCCCTAAAGGCATTGGAGCGCTCTATGTTCGTCGAGGTGTCAGATTCCGTCCCTTTATGATTGGCGGACACCAAGAACGGGGTCGTCGTGGCGGTACTGAAAATGTTCCGGGGATTGTGGCTCTCGGTAAAGCGGCTGAACTGGCGAGCGAGCATCTTGCTCATGTTGACCAAGAACAACGCCTGCGCGATCGCTTAGAAAAAGGCATCCTCAGCCGGATTCCGAATACTGTGGTGAATGGTCATCCAACAAAACGCTTACCGAATACCACCAATATTGGCTTCAAGTATATCGAGGGAGAAGCGATACTCTTATCACTGAACCAGTTTGGCATCTGTGCCTCCTCCGGTTCGGCTTGCACTTCGGGTTCTCTAGAACCATCTCACGTTTTGCGAGCCTTGGGACTTCCTTATAGTGTCCTCCATGGATCAATTCGTTTTTCTCTGTCTCGCTACACTACTGAAGCTGAAATTGATCGGGTGTTAGAAGTGATGCCACAAGTCGTTGATCGTCTGCGAGCGATGTCTCCGTTCAATAGTGATGATGCCGATTGGTTGAAAGAGCAAGAAAAAGCTGTAATGGCTCATTAAGAGGCAAGAGGCAAGAGGCAAGAGGTAATAGGCAAGAGGTAATTCTAAACTTCTGACTGGCTGACCTCACGACTCCGGGGCGGGTTTATATAAGTTATCTGTGGAACACGATCAATCTAGACTGAACCCGCCCCTACAGAACCTCCTGACTCCTGACTCCTAACTTCTCACTGCATAACTGATAACTGATCACTGTACAAGAGGTTGCCATGTGGGACTACACCGAAAAAGTAATGGAATATTTCCAAAATCCCCGCAATCAGGGAACCATTACTGATACTCAAGAAGGCGAAAAGGTTGTTACTGGAGAAGTGGGTAGTATCGCCTGTGGGGATGCTCTCCGTCTTCACCTCAAAATTGACGAAGCAACACAAACAATTACCGATGCCCGATTTCAAACGTTTGGTTGTGCTAGTGCGATCGCTTCTTCTGAAGCTTTAACTGAATTACTCATCGGTAAAAAAGTTGAAGAAGCGATGCAGCTTACCAACCGCCAAATTGCTGATTATTTGGGTGGATTACCGGAAGAAAAAATGCACTGTTCTGTGATGGGACAGGAAGCATTAGAAGCGGCGATTCATACCTATAAAGGGATTCCGATTGAAACTCACGAAGAAGACGACGGTCGCTTAGTTTGTTCTTGTTTTGGAATTAGTGAACCTCGGATTCGTCGGATTATTCTAGAGAATAATCTTGATACAGCCGAACAAGTGACTAATTATGTGAAAGCTGGCGGCGGCTGTGGTTCTTGTCTGGCCGATATTGATGATATTTTGATTGAAGTTTCTGAAGCAAGAATTTCGGGGATGTCATCAAGTCCTGTTTATCAAACAGCCTCAGCTACAGCGACCTTAACTGCACCGAAAGTTCTCACTAACCTGCAAAAAATTACGCTGATTCAGCAGGTGTTAACCGAACAAATCCAACCTATCTTAGCAAAAGATGGCGGCAATGTAGAACTGTTTGATGTAGAAGGCGATATCGTCAAAGTAATTCTGCAAGGGGCTTGTAGTAGTTGTGCAAGCAGTACAGAAACCCTGAAGATTGCGATTGAAGGCACATTACGTCAACTGGTTTCACCCAACATCATTGTGCAATCGGTTTGATTCAATTTACCCCGAGAAGTTTGAAGTTTAAGAAATTTAACTTTAACTTAAGACTTCCGCAAACAATCTAAATTCTAATTATCTACCCATGTTCATCCTTTCTAATGATAAAAGGCGAGAGCGATCGCCGCCCGAAGCGTCGCTTTCTCAGCCAGGGGTTAGAGAATAAAGTCAAGGCTTAGTTCGAGGGAACAAGTAGGGACGTCCCGACCGAGAAGTTTATATAAATTAATAAACTTCTATGCTTTTCCTCAACAAGAACCTGTGACTCAGACTTCCACCCCGAATCGGTAATAACCGATTACTCAACTCAAGCTACACGCGCACTTAAAAAGTGCATCTCTTCTTCAAGATTTTAGTTACATTTGCAACAGAAACACAAGATTTAGCTAGAGTAAAATCCGAATAGGATCAACACCTAAACCTTGAATCCTTTCTGAAGCATTCAGTTCTAAAGTCTAACTGTCAAAACGAAATCAATCTGGCTGAAATTTTGAATCTAAAGATCTGCTTAATCTCAGATTAAGAGTTCATAGATTATAGAATTTCCAAGTGAATTCGTTTTCGTTCCTATCAAACTTAAGTCGAGTTAAAGCGAGAAACACACCATGCGACAAATTGCATTTTACGGTAAAGGCGGTATCGGTAAATCCACCACTTCTCAGAACACCCTGGCTGGAATGGCGCAAAACGGCAATCGCATCATGATTGTTGGTTGTGACCCGAAAGCTGACTCCACTCGTTTGATCCTCAACTGTAAAGCTCAGGTTACAGTTCTGCACTTAGCAGCAGAACGCGGTTCAGTTGAAGATATAGAACTCGAAGATGTACTGCTCGAAGGATTTGAAGGCATCAAATGCGTAGAATCTGGTGGTCCTGAGCCTGGAGTTGGATGTGCAGGTCGTGGAATTATCACCTCCATCAACTTCCTCGAAGAAGCAGGAGCTTACGAAGATCTAGATTTCGTATCCTACGACGTACTAGGTGACGTTGTTTGCGGTGGTTTCGCCATGCCTATCCGTGAAGGAAAAGCGCAAGAAATCTACATCGTAACTTCAGGGGAAATGATGGCGATGTATGCCGCTAACAACATCGCTCGAGGCGTTTTAAAATACGCTCATACAGGTGGAGTTCGCTTAGGTGGCTTAATCTGTAACAGCCGTAACGTTAACCGTGAAGTTAACCTGATCGAAGAATTAGCAGATCGGTTAAATACTCAAATGATTCACTTCGTTCCTCGCTCCAAGCAGGTACAAGAAGCTGAATTACGTCGGATGACCGTTATTCAATACTCCCCCGATCACGAACAAGCTGCGGAATATCGCACCTTGGCTAAGAAGATCGAAGAAAACACCAAACTGACCATCCCGACACCGATTGACAACGACACACTCGAAGAACTGTTAATCAACTACGGTCTGCTGGGTTCTGAAGAAGAGTACGAGAAAGTACGAGAAGCTGACGCTAAAGAGCAAGCAGTCCTCAAAGCAACCAACGTTTCCAAAGCCTAGTCAAATCGTCAACCGTTAACCGTTAACAATCGTAAAAATAGAAAACTTGTTAACGGTTAACTCCCCACGCAACGCCATGAGCGCGGCTTCACTAATCGCTAATCACCAACAACAGAGGAACACCATGTCAACTGTAGAGGACAACAAACAGTTAATTCAGGACGTTCTAGAAGCTTATCCAGAGAAAGCCAAGAAACAACGGGCCAAGCATCTTAACGTCCATGAAGAAGGCAAAGCCGACTGCGGAGTCAAATCCAACGTCAAATCACTTCCCGGTGTAATGACCGCTCGAGGTTGTGCTTATGCAGGTTCCAAAGGGGTGGTTTGGGGTCCGATCAAGGACATGGTACACATCTCTCATGGTCCTGTCGGTTGCGGTTATTATTCCTGGTCAGGTCGTCGCAACTACTACATCGGAACCACCGGAGTTGACACCTTCGGTACCATGAACTTCACCTCCGACTTCCAAGAGCGCGACATCGTATTCGGTGGAGACAAAAAACTCGCCAAAATCATCACAGAAATTGAAGAACTGTTCCCCCTCAATGGTGGGATTAGTATTCAGTCAGAATGTCCGGTTGGTCTAATCGGAGACGACATTGAAAGCGTTGCTCGTGAAGGCAGCAAAGAAACTGGGAAGACTATTGCTCCCGTTCGTTGTGAAGGCTTCCGGGGTGTTTCTCAGTCTTTAGGACACCACATCGCCAACGACATCATCCGCGACTGGGTATTCCCCCAAGCCGACAAAGAAAACCTAGAATTTGAAGCCACCGACTATGATGTAGCCATCATCGGAGACTACAACATCGGTGGAGACGCTTGGGCTAGCCGTATCCTCCTCGAAGAAATGGGATTGCGGATTGTTGCTCAGTGGTCTGGAGACGGCACCCTGCATGAGATGAAGATGACTCCCAAGGTCAAAATGAACCTCATCCACTGCTATCGGTCGATGAACTACATCAGCCGCCACATGGAAGAAAAGTATGGTATTCCCTGGTTAGAATACAACTTCTTCGGCCCCACCAAAATTGCAGAATCTCTCCGGGCGATCGCAGCCAACTTCGATGACAATATCAAAGAAGGTGCAGAGCGCGTCATCGCTAAATACCAAAAGCAAGCTGAGGATGTAATCGCTAAATACCGTCCGAAGCTCGAAGGTCAAAAAGTGATGCTGATGGTCGGTGGTTTACGCCCCCGCCACGTTGTTCCCGCTTTCGTAGATTTGGGCATGGAAATCGTTGGTACGGGCTATGAATTCGCTCACAACGACGACTACAAACGGACTGCCCACTATGTCAAAGATGCAACGGTAATCTATGACGATGTAACGGGTTATGAGTTCGAGAAATTTGCAGAAGGACTCAAGCCGGATTTAGTTGCAGCAGGCGTTAAAGAGAAATACGTCTTCCAAAAAATGGGCTTACCTTTCCGTCAAATGCACTCTTGGGATTACTCTGGTCCCTACCACGGTTATGACGGGTTCGCAATCTTTGCCCGTGACATGGACTTAGCACTCAACAGTCCGACCTGGGGCTTAATTGGCGCTCCCTGGAAAAAAACAGTTAAGAGTTAATCGTCAACAGTGACCAGTTTAGACAGTGAACAGTCAACAGTGACCAGTGACCAGTCAAGAGTACCATGCTACTGATAACTGGTAACTGTAAACTGTAAAAACTGATAACTGAAAACTGTAAAAGCTGGTCACTGCATAACTGAAAACTGATCGCTACAAAACTGGTCACTGGTCACTGATCACTGATCACTGAAATTGAGTAATCCCAACGAACGGAGAGTAACATCATGTCTCAGAACGTCGAGAATATTAAAGATCACGTAGAGTTATTTCGCCAGCCCGAATACCAAGAGCTGTTTGCCAACAAGCGGGAAGTTGAAGGAATGCCCGCTTCTGAGGAAGTTGATAAAGTTGCAGAATGGACGAAATCCTGGGAATACCGCGAAAAGAACTTTGCTCGTGAAGCGCTGACTATCAACCCCGCAAAAGCTTGTCAACCTTTAGGTGCGATTTTAGCGGCCGTTGGTTTTGAAGGTACACTGCCTTTCGTTCATGGTTCTCAAGGTTGTGTGGCTTACTTCCGTACTCACTTCACTCGTCACTTCAAAGAACCCTTCAGTGCGGTTTCGAGTTCGATGACTGAAGATGCAGCCGTTTTCGGTGGTCTGAAGAACATGATTGATGGGCTACAAAACTCCTATGCCCTCTACAAACCGAAAATGATTGCTGTCTGCACCACCTGTATGGCAGAGGTAATCGGAGATGACTTAGGTGCCTTCATCGGAAACGCTAAAGCAGCAAACGCCATCCCTGAAGATTTACCTGTTCCTGCTGCCCATACGCCCAGCTTTGTCGGTTCTCATGTCACAGGTTATGACAATATGCTCAAGAGCATTCTGTCAGATCTGACCGAAGGCAAAAAGAAAGAAACCAAAAACGGCAAAATCAACTTCATTCCTGGCTTTGAAACCTACATGGGCAACCTGCGGGAACTGAAGCACATCATCTCTGCGATGGGAATTGATGCAACGATTTTAGCCGACAACGAACTCTATTTGGATTCTCCGAATACAGGTGAATTCAAGATGTACCAAGGTGGTACAACTCTAGAAGATGCGGCTGACTCCATCAATGGTGAATTTACCTTCGCTCTACAAGCTTATCCCACCGTTCAAACTCGCAAATATATCGAGAAGAAATGGAAGCAAGACACAGCCGTTGCTCGTCCTTGGGGCGTTCGCGGAACTGATGAGTTCTTGATGAAGTTGTCTGAAGTTAGCGGAAAACCAATTCCTGAAGAACTCGAACTCGAGCGGGGTCGTGCAGTTGACGCCATGACAGATTCTCAAGCTTGGGTTCATGGTAAGCGCGCTGCTATTTATGGTGATCCCGATTTAGTGATGGGAATGTTGCAGTTCATGCTGGAAATGGGGATTGAACCTGTTCACATTCTTGTTACCAACACCACCAACGAATTTGAAGAAGAAGCGAAAGCACTACTTGCTTCTAGTCCTCATGGTCAACAAGCGACCATTTGGGGCGGCAAAGACCTCTGGCATTTACGCTCACTGCTGTTTACTGAACCCGTTGACTTCTTCATTGGAAATTCCTACGGTAAATACCTGTGGCGCGATACCAAGATTCCTTTAGTTCGTATTGGTTATCCGATCTTTGATCGTCATCACCTGCACCGCTATTCAACAATTGGTTATTCCGGTGCGATTAACCTGCTGAACTGGATTGTCAATACAATCTTTGAAGACTTAGATCGCAGCACCAGCATCGTTGCGAAAACCGACATCTCCTTCGACTTGGTTCGTTAATCGCTCACTAGGTTAGCCCGCCAAAAAGCGGGCTTCCTACACAGTGAACAGTAATCAGTAAACAGTGACCAGTGAAAAGAAAATATTGATAACTGATAACTGTTAATCGATAACTGAAAACACTGATCACTGATAACTGTAAACTGATTACTGTAAAAGAGGTTGCTATGGCAATCACTCATACCCACCAAGCTAATACTTATTCTACCCCTTCATCTCCGGCCAAACCTAAACTTGACCTTTTGGCTCCCTTACGCCGTTGGGTAGACCTAATCGAAGTCAAAAACGCCAACTACGCTCACATCATCTGCCGACTGATTCCTTGTGATTGTCCATTTGACCGTGATATTGCTCTATTCGGACGCAAGCTGTTTCATATTCCACCCTTATGTGAATTGAATCCTCTCTATAACGAGTTTGTCGGTTTGCGTTTCCGGGCTTTGAGTTACCTAGCCGATGAATGCGGTGAAGACATCTCCCAATACATTTGTTGATGGGTTTAACAGCGTAAAACTGATAACTGTAGACGATACATCCCTGCTATGAAACTCACCCGAGGCAAAATCACAGAACTGGTTAACGAGCCAGGTTGCGAACATAATCATTCTCACGCCGGACAACCCAACAAGAAAGCCTGTAAACAACAAGCTCAACCTGGAGCAGCTCAAGGGGGTTGTGCCTTTGACGGAGCCTCTATTGCGCTTGTACCGATTACTGATGCAGCACACCTGGTTCATGGCCCTATTGCTTGTTCAGGAAATTCCTGGGGAAGTCGGGGCAGTCTTTCATCGGGTCCCGTGACCTACAAAACTGGGTTTACGACTGATTTAACAGAAAACGATATCATTTTTGGCGGTGAAAAGCGACTCTATCAAGCGATCGCTCAAATCGTTAAACATCATCAACCCGCAGCAGTTTTCGTCTATTCGACCTGTGTGACAGCTCTGATAGGAGATGATCTTGATGCCGTTTGTGAAGCAGCCGCTCAAAAATTTGGTAAGCCTGTGATTCCCGTTCATGCGGCGGGTTTCGTAGGGAGCAAAAATCTGGGGAATCGACTGGCAGGAGAAGCTTTACTTGACCATGTAGTGGGTACTGCTGAACCTGAGTATACCACACCTTACGATATTAATCTCATCGGTGAGTACAATATTGCTGGGGAAATGTGGAATGTGATTCCGTTGTTGGAAAAGGTTGGCATTCGGGTGTTATCAAAAATCACCGGAGATGCTCGTTATCAAGAAATCTGCTACGCCCACCGTGCCAAGTTGAATGTGATGATCTGCTCGAAAGCGTTGATCAATATGGCGCGGAAGATGGAGGAAAAATACGGCATTCCTTTCATCGAAGAGTCTTTCTACGGCATTGACGATATGAATCGTTGTCTGCGAAATATTGCCGAGAAGTTTGGCGATCCAGCCTTGAAACAACGGGTAGAAAAACTGATTGCTTCAGAAAATGCAGCCCTTGACCAAAAGCTTGCGCCCTATCGAAGCAGACTCAAAGGTAAACGGGTTGTGTTGTATACCGGAGGAGTTAAGAGTTGGTCGATTATTTCGGCAGCGAAGGATTTAGGGATTGAGGTGGTTGCCACTAGCACGAAGAAAAGCACCGAAGAAGATAAGGCTCGCATTAAGCAATTGTTGGGTAAAGATGGAATCACGATTGAAAAAGGCAGTCCGCAAGAATTGCTGAAAGTGATTCAGCAAACGGGAGCGGATTTGTTAATTGCTGGAGGTCGTAACCAATATACGGCATTGAAGGCTCGTGTTCCTTTCCTTGATATTAACCAAGAACGCCATCATGCTTATGCGGGTTACGAGGGGATGATTGAGATGGCTAAAGAACTTGAAGAAGCGCTTTACTCCCCGATTTGGGAACAACTTCGGACTCCCGCACCTTGGGAAACTGGGAAGGGTGAACAGTCACCAGTGACCAGTGACCAGTTAACAGTGACCAGTTAACAGTGACCAGTTAACAGTGACCAGTGAATATTGATAACTGCATAACTGCAAACTGTAAACTGTCTCCCTACTCCCCTGTTCCTCGTTCCCTGGTAGAAGATATGACAACTATTACTCAACCGAAAAAAGCGGCGGCTGTTAACCCTTTAAAATTGAGTCCTCCTCTGGGTGCGTCTCTGGCATTTCTGGGGTTGAAGGGAATGATTCCTCTGTTTCACGGTTCTCAGGGTTGTACAGCGTTTGCCAAAGTGATTTTAGTGCGTCACTTCCGAGAAGCGATTCCTCTGTCTACGACGGCTATGACGGAAGTTAGCAGCATCTTGGGCGGAGAGGAAAATATAACGACTGCGATCTTAACTTTGGTTGAGAAGGCAAAGCCCGATGTGATCGGTCTGTTGACGACAGGCTTAACGGAAACCCGGGGGGATGATATGCAACGCATCCTCAAGGATTTCCGCATCCAGCACCCAGAGTTAGATTGGTTGCCGATTATTTCGGTTTCGACTCCCGATTATAAAGGGGCAATGCAAGATGGTTATGCGGCTACCGTTGAGGAGATTGTCACCACTTATTACGGGGCTTTCGTAGAATCCGAGGATATTATACCAAACTTGTCGAGCGAAGTCAAGGCTAGGGTAACAATTTTAGCGGGTTCGCTCCTGGGGCCGGGTGACGTTGAAGAAGTGAAGGCTATTGTTGAAGCCTTTGGGTTAACGCCTGTGATGATCCCCGATTTGTCGGGATCGATGGATGGGCATCTCGATGATGGGTTCAACAGTGTAACCACTGGAGGAACCTCGTTAGATGATTTGCGCCGTCTGGGGGAATCAACGTTTACTTTAGCGATCGGCGAAAGTATGCGGAAGTCGGCGGATGCTTTGAAGCAAAAGTTCGGGACCAATTACGAAGTGTTTCCGCGCTTAAGCGGTTTGCAGGCGATGGATCGGTTTTTGTTGCGTCTGTCGAAGATTGTTCACTCCCGCCAAGATGCTCATTTTGTTCAGCCCTATGAGGTGCCGGAGAAGTTCAATCGTCAACGACGTCAGTTGCAGGATGCGATGTTAGATACGCATTTCTATTTTGGTCGCAAGCGCATTTCATTGGCAATGGAACCGGATTTGCTGTATCAAACCAGTTGGTTGCTACATGAAATGGGCGCTGAAATTCAAGCGGCTGTGACGACAACTAAATCTCCGTTACTGGAAAATTTACCAATTGAATCGGTGACGATTGGCGATTTAGAAGACTTTGAAAATTTAGCAGTTGGATCAGACTTGTTGATTACAAACTCTCACGGGAGAGCCATTGCTGAACGACTCAAGATTCCTCTTTATCGTATGGGTTATCCAATTTTTGATCGTTTTGGAAATGGTCAAAGATGTTTAATTGGTTATCGCGGAACGATTCAGTTTCTGATGGATTTAGGTAATCTTTTTATCGAGGCTGAAGAATCCTAAAATCAAAATTAAAAGTGGAAAATACCTGCTTTTAATTCGATAAAATCCAAAGGAATAGCCCCGATATCTATTGACTTAATAGAGTCTATATTCTCGCCAATGTTTCTGACAAGAGTTGCGAATCATTCACCTCCTACACTGCATCGTAAGACCTAGAACTATGATTCATCTTGAAGCCATTTCCCACTCCAATTCTTCTCTGTTAAATTCTGCTTTTGTCAGAGAGATCGTTAAACAAGTTCGTGTTCAAGATACGACAGTTGCTGATCAAAATTTTTCTGATGAATTATTGCTAAAATCTTTAATAGGCTATTCGACTTTAGGGGCGGATAACGATATCCCAAGCCTACAAAAGATTTCAGCTTTTTATCGGGCAGTAGCTTCTCGTCTTGAGCAAGAAACGGGTCAAAGGGTTGAGATCTTTATCAATCTCGGTCAAGATGATATCGGTTGGATTCTGGTCTTTTGCGGTCGCCTCTTGGTGATTTCTCAGTTCTTGCGAGATACCGATAGCTTTCGTTTTGAATCAGTGGAACATCTCACCTACGAAGGTGAAAGGGTGATCCAAAATGCTTTAGAACGAGCTAGAGAATATTTTGACTTTCCAGCCCGAGGGCTGTCTGTTCCCTTAAAAAGAGCAAGCTAAAGGAGGTATGAAATGAAAGTTGCTTTCGCAACCTGCGATCAAGTTCACATCAATGCTCATTTTGGATCAGCGAAAAAAATTGATGTTTACGATGTTTCAAAAGAGGGTTATAATTTTTCAAATACCCTGGAATTTGATGATAATCTAAAAGAAGATGGGAATGAAGATAAGCTAGTTCCCAAAATCGAGGCACTATCCGACTGCACTCTAGTTTATGTTTCAGCGATTGGAGGCAGTGCGGCGGCGCGTTTAATTCGCAAAAAAATAACGCCCGTGAAAGACCCGGATGAAGAGGAAATTACGGCAATTCTGGATAAGTTAGTCAAAACTCTCAATGGCAATCCGCCGCCGTGGTTGCGGAAAGTCATCCAGCAAGAAGAAGAAAAATTCTCTTACGCTGGTCTTGAGGAAGAAGACGAATAAATCCCTTCATCCGGGTCTTCTATCTTCCTAAAAGTTTGTACTGACGTGTTGATGCCACGTCTTTACAAAATAGACATTCAATTTGGATGTCTTTGCTCCGAGCCTAATATAGTAATGACGAACAAACCAACTATGAGTTCAACACAAACTGCTACCCGCGAATCCAGTACCAATATTGTTGAATCCAATCCATTGTTACAGGCGCTAGTCCAACAAATTCGCGCTCAAGATCACTACGGTGTTTATCGCAGTTGGTCAGATGAGTTAGTTCTCTCTCCTTTTATTGTCACCAAAGACAAAAAACGCTCAATTTCGCTTGAGGGAGAAGTCGATCCCGCCACCCAACTTCGGATTCTGTGTTTTTATAGAGCTGTAGCGGCTTGCGTCGAAACAGAAACCGGAAAACTTTGCCAAGTAGTGATTGATTTAAGTCACGAAGGGTTTGGTTGGGCATTAGTTTGGACAGGTCGCCTGATTGTGATTAACCGCACGCTGCGGGACGCTCAACGTTTTGGTTTTGATTCCTTGGAAAAATTAGCAGCCCAAGGTGAAAAACTGGTTCAATCCGGTATCGAGAGCATTGAAAAGTTTGCGGATGCTGCTAAAGCTTAAATGTTCTCACAGAGAAAAGGAAATTATTTTCTTTTTCAGACTTCTAAGTTACAGCATGATTAGGAGTTGATGGAATGACTCACACGACTGAAATTCCAACGACCGAAGCTGTTGAGGAACTGAAAACCAAAATCAAACGCCTCAATAGCCAAGCAGGTCAAATGAAAATGGATCTGCATGATCTCGCAGAAGGTTTACCTACCGATTTTGAAAAGCTGCAAGAAGAAGCAGCGAAAACTTACGAAGTGTTTCGTGAGTTATCTGATCTCAAAAAACAACTCAAAACCTGGGAGGCTCAACTCAAATGACTTCTACAACTTCGACACCTAAAAGCTTCGCTGAATTCAAGAAACTCAGAGATGCCGAAGAATTTTTTATCTTCTTTGAGTTGCCCTACGATCAAACTTTTGTCAACGTCAATCGTCTTCATATTTTAAAACAGTTCTCTCTGTTAATTGTAGAAATTGACAAGGTATTTCCCGATCTGAGCGAAGCGGAAAAACTAGACAAATACAAGCTCGCTCTAGAGGAAGCCTATGAAGTCTTTAAGACGTCTAGCCCGCTCGAAACCAAACTCTTTAAAGTCTTCAAAGACGCACCCAAAAACGTTGTATTAACCAAAGACATCGGTACTGAGTCATAATCATCATGGGCGGATTAGAACTGACACCAACAGAACTCGAACGTTATCGCCGACAAATGCAACTTCCCGGTTTCGGAGAAGCTGGACAAGCCAAACTGAAAGCCTCAACTGCTCTGGTTTCAGGCGTGGGTGGATTGGGGGGAACCGTCGCACTTTACCTCGCAGTCGCTGGGATTGGTAAATTAATCCTAGTCCGGGGAGGAGACTTGCGCCTCGATGACATGAACCGTCAAATCTTGATGACTCATGATTGGGTCGGTCAACCGAGGGTGCTAAAGGCGAAGGAAACCCTATCTCAAATCAATCCTGATGTCGAAATTGAGGCGATTGCGGAATTCATTACGTCGGATAATGTCGATGGGTTGGTTCAACGCTCTGATCTGGCTCTAAGTTGCGCTCACAACTTTGATGAACGGGATTTACTCAACGCTGCTTGTGTGTTGTGGGATAAACCCATGATTGAAGCAGCGATGAGTGGAATGGAGGCTTACCTCACGACCATTATCCCTCGTCAAACCCCCTGTCTATCGTGCATCTTTCCTGAAAAACCCCAGTGGGATCGGTGGGGATTTGGGGTTTTGGGTGCGGTTTCAGGAACCCTGGCTTGTCTAGCCGCGCTGGAAGCTGTCAAGTTGATTACAGGGTTAGGAGAAACTCTAAACGGGCAACTTCTAACGATGGATTTAGGGAACGCTAAATTTACGAAACTTCGCGCTTACCATGATCCTAACTGTCAGATTTGTGGTCAAGGCAAATCTGATCAAGCGAGATCGGCAAGTGAGCTTTTGTACCCTTCATTGGAGAGGCTAGCCTGCTAACAAGCGCAAACTTCCCCTTCTCACCCTTCAGGAGACTAAGATGAGTGTTATTTTGACAGAAAAAGCTGCTTTTAGGCTTCGGACTTTTGTACGAGGCAGTGCAGGTGGCACTGAGGCTCAAAAAGGTGTTCGTCTGGCTGTGGTTGATGGCGGTTGCAATGGTTATGAATATTCAATCGATATTACCAGCAATCCCAAGCCAGATGATCTAACCTTCGAGCAGGACAAAGTAAGTATCTATGTCGATCCGAAAAGTGCGCCGCTTTTGGATGGGATTGTGATTGACTTTGTTGAAAGTTTGACGCAAAGCGGGTTTGTCTTCAAGAACCCGAATGCAACTGAAACCTGTGGCTGTGGTAAATCCTTTGCCGCAGGTGATTGTACCCCTTCTGCTACACCTTGTAGCTAAGGTTCAAAGTCTGATGTTTTGAGCGTATTGAACGCTAAAAAAACCCAAAACCGCTCGACCAACTTTTGGAGATTATTATTATGACTGCAACCTACAAAGTTCGCCTGATCAAAGGCAGCAAGAAAAAGCCTCCAGAAAAGGATGTAACGATTGAAGTTCCAGAAGATGTTTATATCCTAGATGCGGCTGAAGAACAACTAGAAGACTTTGAATTACCTTCTTCTTGTCGTTCTGGTGCTTGTTCTAGTTGTTTAGGTCGCATTGAAGAAGGAGAAGTTGATCAAGAAGATCAAAGCTTCCTCGATGACGAACAATTAGAAAAGAAATGGGTTTTGCTTTGTGTAGCTTATCCTCGCTCTGATTGCACGATTAGAACCCATCAAGAAGCTTATCTCGGCTAATTTTTAAACGGATAGGGAGTGGAAAAACGGATAATTAAGGGTGACTCATAACGGGTTCCCATCCGTTTTTCCTGATCAACATTCGTTTCTCATCAAATGAGCGACTACAAGATTTAAAACCTGTTGAAAGTTGTAGTCTTAACAACTTACTGAAACTTTCAGCAATTATCTATTATCTGAATCTCGTTCAGATTAACTCCAAAATGAAGTTCAAGTTAAGTAAACTCCGCTCTCACTTCACCCTAGAATGTCGATTCAGCTTCAACTTCTCTGAAATCACATGAAGGCTTAATGAACTAGGGTAATAGTCAGCCGAGTGAAGGAGATCGGATCTTGTAATGTGAAGGTTAGGGCTAATGGAAATTCGGTGGAAAAAGTTCTTCATCAAAACTGGCATTTGGGTAGCAACCGAAGTTTGGCTAAATGTCTTAGGCCTTGATAACTTGGCTGATTATAGTGAGTTTCTCGTTGATCAAGAGTTAGAAAAAGAAC
The DNA here is from genome assembly GCF_000972705.2 of Limnoraphis robusta CS-951. The sequence continues at coordinate 26,063 of NZ_LATL02000154.1, forward strand.
TCGCTCTCAAAAATCATCGCACGATCAAAATTTCTAATTTTCCTCCTCAATATTGTAAAGCCATTCAAGAATTTTGTCCGATTACTACGGTCAAAGAGCTGAATGAGACTTCTAAATATGAGGATTTTCAGCATCGATTTAATACATTTGAAAACAAATGTAAGAAGCTGAAAAATCCTTGTACGAAGGTTTGGTGTTTACCCTATGTAAGACCAAGTTGGCTTACCTATCAACGTCTATGATGATTAGTCGTGACTATCTCGTTCAAGAGTTTGTTCATCTTGTCGAGAATTACTATCCTGAAGCCGGAAAGGTTTTAGACTGGTGTTATGTCAAAGTCCTTGAATGCTATCTTGAACGTTCAGGCAAACAATTCTACTATCTCGGGATTTACTATCCTCAAGAAAGAAGACGAGAATTGCTTGCCCAACAAGAAGCATTCAAGGATATTGCTGAAAATATGGGGTTAATTGAGGTCGTTTGTATTAATTCAACACGTCTCATTCGTGACCCCATGTCAAAACTTAAAAAAGATAATCCTCGATTTTGGTTAGAGTTGTATTGGATTTCAACCCAAGACCATTTTTTGACTAACTAATCTTTTGTTCTTAGTTAGGTTATCTCTCGTGATTATCTTTTATCTGTGTTTGTCTATTGCTGTCGTTGCTACAGTATTCCTGAAGCTTGCTGACCCGGATGAAATTCATACTATTTTGGTGATTTTATCTGGATGTGTGATTCTGGGTTGTGGATTTTTACTCGCTCCACTCTTCATGAAGCTTCTGATTTCTCTAACGATTCTAGTCATCTGTCAACGAATCTACGAGACTACGCTCAAACTTTAACTTTACTTTTTCCATCGTCAACTGCTCCGTGTTCTCCTTCTGGACACGGAGTTTTATATTGGGTACTTTAAAACTCAATTTGAGCTTGTTATTTACTCTTTCAATAGAATAGATCAATAAGACTTAGAAATTCAGTAGTCTAATTAACGATTTTCAGAGATTATTTCTTGGGTGACTGATATTTATCAGGGTTATTTTTCCGATCAACTAATTATTACTTTAGTTTAGATTTCTGTATCAAAAAATACAAAAACTTAAAAAAATCTCCTTTAAGATAGCAAGCGTGTTTTACATTTGTTAAATAAACTAGCACCTGAATGAATCGTCGCCGCATCATCAACCTGGCTTGTGGGTTTGTCTTTTCCTTGCTATTAGCTGTTGGCTGTAGTCAAACTAGCCCACAAACCTCAGCACAAACTGAATTAATCATTTCCGCCGCCGCCAGTCTTACCGACGCGATGAACGCCATTCAACCCCTTTATCAGCAGGAAAACCCCGAAGTTAAACTGACTTATAATTTTGGCCCTTCTGGTTCCTTGCAACAACAAATTGAACAAGGCGCTCCCGTTGATGTGTTTATTTCTGCTGCCCCTAAACAAATGAACGACTTAGAAGAAAAAGGACTATTACTGTCAGGAACTCGCAAAGATTTATTGAAAAATGCTATAGTTCTGATTGTTCCAAAGGCTAATCCTAAAGTGAAAACCTTCCAAGATTTGATGAATGGTAAAGTCGGGAAAATTGGCATTGGTGAACCCGAAAGTGTTCCAGCAGGGAGGTATGCTAAGGAAGTCCTAACCTCTATGAATATGTACGATAAACTTCAGCCAAAATTGGTTTTTGCTAAAGATGTGCGCCAAGTTTTGACCTACGTTGAAACCGGAAATGTTGATGCGGGAATGGTTTATACAACTGATGCAAAAATTTCTGATAAAATCTCCATTGTTGCTACAGCACCCGCCGGATCACATTCTCCGATTATTTATCCAATTGCTGTTATTAAAGATAGCAAAAACCCTGAAGCCGCTAAAGGATTTGTTAGCTTTTTATCCAGTAATACTGCGAAATCTGTATTTGAACGCTATGGTTTTGGGTTAGCCAATTAATTCCGGGTGTAAGCCAATTAATTCCGGGTGCAAGCCTTGCACCCCTACGAAGTTATCTAACCTTATAAATAGATTCATGTTTGAAGAAATTTTTTCTGATTTATCTCCCGCCTGGATTTCCTTTCGAGCTGCAATTATTTCCACTATTATCACTTTCTTTTTAGGGATAATTGCGGCTCGTTTAATGTTCAGTTATCGCGGCAAAGGCAAAGGATTAATTGATAGTATTTTAACCGCTCCTCTCGTTTTACCGCCAACCGTTGTGGGTTTTCTGCTCTTACTTTTATTTGGCCGAAATGGGCCTTTTGGAAAATTTTTTGCAAGCCTTAACTTTTCTATAATTTTCACTTGGTATGCGACTGTTATTGCTGCGACAGTCGTTGCATTTCCCTTAATGTATAAAACGGCTTTAGGTGCGTTTAAACAAATTGATAGCAGCTTATTAGCCTGTGCGAGAACGTTAGGCGCTTCTGAATGGACGATTTTTTGGCGAGTCATGCTTCCCCTTGCTAAACCTGGATTATTCTCAGGAACAATGCTAGCTTTTGCTCGTTCTTTGGGTGAATTTGGGGCAACTTTAATGTTAGCAGGAAGTATTCCCGGACGCACTCAAACCATCCCCGTTGCTATCTTTTTTGCGGCTGAAGGTGGCAGAATGGATGTAGCTTTTGCCTGGGTTGTGGTTATTTTAGTCATTTCTTTAGGCATTATTACGGCGGTCAATTGGTCAGAAGAATCGAGTTATATAAAAGGTGTAAAAGCCCAAAAATTAAAAGATCCTTTGGGGAATTATGGATATCGTTACCTTCATATTTCTGAGACAATTTCCCAACCAGAACTCCTTGTTAATATCCAAAAACAACTGCAAAATTTTGTTTTAGATGTGTCTTTCAGTACCCACAATCAACCATTAGGGTTGTTAGGCGGTTCTGGTGCCGGGAAAAGCTTTATTTTGCGCTGTATTGCGGGTTTAGAAACACCAGATCGCGGTCAAATTATCCTCAACGGACGGGTACTTTATGACTCCGAACGAGGGATTAATTTACCCAGTTCTCAGCGAAATATTGGCTATTTATTCCAAAATTATGCACTATTTCCTCATCTAACGATAGCTGAAAATATTGCGTTTGCTTTACCAAAAGGGTTATCTTCTAGTATAATTAAACAACAGGTGGAACGACAGCTTATTTCTGTTCAATTAGGCGGAATGGGCGATCGCTATCCTCGTGAACTTTCCGGGGGTCAACAGCAACGGGTGGCGTTAGCGAGGGCGTTAGCGAGTCAACCGGAAGCATTATTGCTGGATGAACCGCTTTCAGCGTTAGATACTCATCTGCGTGATCAAGTCGAAAAATTGATTATTTCAACGGTTCAGCATCACGATGGAGTAACATTATTTGTAACTCACAATTTAGAAGAAGCCTATCGGGTTTGTGAGAATTTATTAGTGATTGATAGCGGTGAAATTGTCGCTCAAGGAAGCAAACAAGACATCTTTGAACATCCCTCTGTTTTTAGAGTCGCACAATTAACCGGATGTAAGAACTTCTCACCTGCTGTTGTTGTGAATAAACATCAAATTGAAGCGATTGACTGGGGATGTATTTTACAAACCGTTGAACCGATTCCTGATACCCTTTCTCATGTCGGATTTCGCGCTCATCAATTTACCTTTCTAGAAGACAAAAATCATCCCAATACTTTCCCCTGTTGGCTAGCGATGACCAGTGAAACCCAACACCGCATGACACTTTTCCTGAAACTTCATCGACCCTCAAATAGTCCTGAAGATTATCATTTACAAGCAGAAGTTTTTAAGGAAAAATGGGAAAAATTTAAAAATCGTCCGTTTCCTTGGTTTGTTCATCTTGCTCCCGATCGCTTACTTCTTCTCAGTCCAAGCCCTGAAAAAATGAGTAAAATGAACACTTCCGATCAAAATATAAAAGTGATGGAAATTAAGAATTGATCAAAAAATAAAGCGTTAGAGGGTTAATCAAATGGTAGGTTGGGTTGAGGAACGAAACCCAACAAAGGGTTATGAAAACCACAAAAAAAGTAGTAGCTTCGGTTGAGGAACGAAACCCAACAAAGGGTTATGAAAACCACAAAAAAAGTAGTAGCTTCGGTTGAGGAACGAAACCCAACAAAGGGTTATGAAAACCACAAAAAAAGTAGTAGCTTCGGTTGAGGAACGAAACCCAACAAAGGGTTATGAAAACCACAAAAAAAGTAGTAGCTTCGGTTGAGGAACGAAACCCAACAAAGGGTTATGAAAACCACAAAAAAAGTAGTAGCTTCGGTTGAGGAACGAAACCCAACAAAGGGTTATGAAAACCACAAAAAAAGTAGTAGCTTCGGTTGAGGAACGAAACCCAACAAAGGGTTATGAAAACCACAAAAAAAGTAGTAGCTTCGGTTGAGGAACGAAACCCAACAAAGGGTTCTGGAAGAATGAGGGCGAAACTTACAGATCACATCAATTCATTCAATTACTTAGAAACCGGCTCGACTGGTTTTGCTTGTTCTATATCTTCTACATCTTCTGAGGAGAAGGTGAGAAAATTACCAAAAACTCCAATGGTTTGATAGCGGTGATCGACTAAATCTGTGGTATAAATGCTAAACAGTACCGCATTCTGACGCTGAGTTGAATTATCAATATATTTCTTAATCGTTCCCCGTTGAGTCGTCAACAAAGATTGACAAGCATCAACTAAAGATCCTGAAATCCCACTCAACAGATCAGGGACATTAGATTCCTTACACCAGTTTTCTTTTGCTTCTGCTGCTAATCTACCCGAAGCATAATTCAAATATTCTTCTCGTTCGGGATTGGTCAGATACATGGTACCGGCTAAAATGGCTAATACAATCGCGCCTTTGCCAAAAAAATCACCCCAATTCGGCTTAAACCCGCCCGAATTATCTTTTTTCCGATCAAAAGTCCCTAACATTTGAGATATTCCCCTACTTTAACGCTTTACTTTAACCTTATCCTTCATTTCCAAGTTAGTCAATTCCGGATATAAACCCGAGTTGAGGAAGGATGAGGGATGAATGATTCAAGGTCTGTGTCCCCATCCTTTGCCGTTAAGCAAATCTCCTCATCCCATTGTTTCTAATTTTCTGCTTGACCCGATTTGATGTGATTGATTTGCTGTTGTAACTCGTCAATTTGACGCCGTAACGTCTCGACTTCATCAGTAGATTCTTCGACTTCGACTTCAACAACCCCTTCAGAAACCGTTTGTTTATAGTTTCCTAAACGAATTTGTCGATAGTCCTCAGAATTTGCCCAATCCCGTAAATATTGAAGACGTTCAACGGGGAAAGGATGAGTTAACATTCCCCCTTGACCGCCGTTATACAGCAAAAATTTATACACTTGATTTAAACCATCGCTATCAAGATTCTGATACTGTTCAGATTGACGCATAAACTCATCCAAAGAACATTCAGAAGCGTATTTACCACTGACTCCTGCCATCGTCATCATCGACTGAGTAACACATTTTAGATCATCTGTTACCAACAACGCCGCCCGGTCAGCCGAAAGTTCTGCTTTGCGTCGCCATTCATAAAAAGCATAAATCAATCCACTGCTGACTAAATTCCCTAATCCCATTGTCATTTCTCCAATGGTCGAAGCCACACCCATCGCCCAAATAGCCATCTGATTTAAAATCGGATGACCACACTTAATATGTCCGAGTTCATGGGCTAAAACGGCTCGTAATTGGGCTTGATCGACGAGATCTAATAAACCTGTATTCAGGACAATATAGGGACGTTCTTGACCCAAAGCATAACTGTTGACCTGGGGATTTTGTGCTACAAATAAAACAGGTTCATTCAAGACATCGAGATCGCGGACACATTCGCGAAAAAGATGATAAATGCTGGCATATTGACGCGGCCCGACTTGAATACTATTGCCCATCAGGTAAACGTATTGAGGCCGTTCATAGACAAATTCAACAAACTTACTGGCAATTAAATCAAACCCCGGAACACTGCGGAGGGCAATTTCCGCTTGTTTGTCGAGGGGATGACGAAAGGCTTCACTTGAAATTCCGGTGTAAGTTGGCATAGGATGTGTAATACCATTTCTTTCTAATTATGCAGCTTTTTTCGATCCCCCCGCCTGCGGCTTCCCCCCTTACTAAGGGGGGCTGGGGGGATAAATTAGATGCAGCTTCATAAAGAATTGGTGTAAGGTTAAATTTAATATCAAAGACCAATCAGGCTGATCGCAGATAGAGATTTCGATCTCTTGGGTCTGACATTATTATGTTGACAAATTTCTCAAGGTAGCGGCAAATGATAGAAACAACAGTATTTTATTTCATGCAATGGAGGTATGGGTGAGTTATCCCCTGAAAATCGGTTCTGCGATCGCTTTTTTGATGACTACTGCTAGTTTAGCTGGATGTGGCTTAGTCTTCCATTCCATCCAGCGACAGGTGATAGAAGTAGCTTCTTATCTAACAGGTGTAATGGAAACAACCGCCCAAGCCGAAGCTTCTCCCAATTCGCCCAGTGTTCGCATGACGGCTTGTGTGGTGGAAGTGGCTGATGCTGAGGAGATTACCCAGCGTTCCCCCTCTATTTTTCTCTACCAAGAACAGGCGATGACGGATAAGCTCTATAAACCCTACCGTCAGCGTTTTTTACAGATTTCTCCCAGTGCCGATAGTCAGAAGGTGGAGTCGGCGACGTTTATCCCTCCTAAGCCCGAAGCCTGGGCTAATTTATGTAACAAACCCCAGTCCGAACGTCAGGTTACGGTTAAGGATATTGGGGAGTATCGCTGTAGTGTTTTTCTGGAGTTGGCGGGTTCTCGATATATTGGGAAAACCCAACCCGATGGTTGTCCCGTTAATTATCGAGGTGCTGTCAAAGTCACCAATAGTATCACTTTGGACGCCGAAAGCATGGATACTTTGGATCGCGGATACGACCAAGAGGGAAATCAGATCTGGGGCGCTGAAAATCAACCCTATCAATATCGACGTATCAAGTCCAACTAATTGCAGTTATTCCCAATCCTTAAATATTTTAGGTGATGTATTTTAACAGTTTAGAATCAATATAACAATGCTTTATTTTGATACCATAACAAGGCAAGCTAGAGTTTGAAGTGAATCAAGGGAGAAAGAGCCATGATGCTCAAAGCCAAAGATATTATGACGACTGATGTCGTGACCATTCGCGGTTCAGACACCGTTGCTGAAGCAGTCAAGAAAATGAACTCTCAAGGACTGCGGGCTTTAATTGTTCAACGTCGCCACGACCAAGACGCTTATGGTATTGTCACCGAAACTGACATTATTTACAAAGTCGCCGCTTTCGGTAAAGACCCCAAACAGATGCGAGTTTATGAGATTATGACGAAACCCTGCATCGTCGTTAACCCTGACCTGGGTGTAGAATATGTGGCTCGTTTGTTTGCTCAGACTCACATTCATTTAGCACCCGTCATTCAAGATACCTTGCTCGGGGTGATTTCTATTAGTGATATCCTCAAAAAAGGTGATTTCGTCGAGAAGCCTAAAGCGCTTTTACTCGAAGATCGTATTCAAGAAGCCATTGTAGAAGCTCGGGCGACTTGTGCTGAAAACGGCCCAACTTCCAAAGAATGTGCTGCGGCTTGGGATATTGTAGAAGAATTACAAGCCGAAGCAGCACACCAAAAAGCTGAACGAATTGAGAAAACAGCCTTTGAGGTTTACTGCGACGAAAATCCAGATGCTTTTGAAGCTCGGGTTTACGATAATTAAAGTTTGTTCATCAATCTGATGGGCTGAAAGTGGATCTATTTGGAAATAAATTTGCATCTATCTCCAGATAGATCCATACCCAACCAAAAGTCTTATTTTGACAGGAATAGCGTCAATAATTTTCAGGAAAACCTAATATTTTATCAAGAGATACAACTGCGGATTTCGGATATAAACGGATCATTTAAATATAAGCTTATTCTCATCTTCGGAACCTTTTTTATTCCTCTATCGACAAAACAAAGAGGGTCAAACTAAAATAAACATAAACAACCGATAAAACGCTTAGGAGGCTAAGAAAATGAAATCTCAACTTTTAGGAATAGTTGGCATATTAATTCCTCTGGTTATTGTTGCTCCCTCTATTGCTCAACTGAATACTAACAACTCTGATGTCTTTCTCCGGGGAGAGGCGAGATCTTGTCAGGGATGTAATCTCCAAGGTGCTGATCTCAGTAATACCCGCCGTGTTAATGCTCAACTCCGACAAGCCGATCTCACAGGAGCCAATCTCAGCGATGGTTATTTTGAAGGCTCTTATTTTACCTGTGCTAATCTCAGCAAGTCCAATTTAAAAAATGCTGAATTTCCCTACGCAAACTTCGTTGATGCTAACCTCAGTGGTGCTGATTTGAGCGGTGCTGATTTGAGTAAAACTGATCTCAGTGGTGCCATTATAGATAGCACAACCAATCTAACAGGAGCAAACTTAGACGGCGCGAAACTCTGGGATGCAAAAACGATTTATACAAACGGAATGAATTTATCTAACATTCCCCGTAATGACAACATCGAACAACAACGAGTAAAATGTAATAATACTCGATAAACAGGATTCAGGTTGAGAGTTGACAAAAAAAGTAATGCTCCCTCCTGTTGGATAAACGTAGGAGGGAAATTGACCTCAATATTTGCAAAATCTCAAGACAATGTTAGTCTATCTCTAGATTGAACTATTCTTGTTAGAGTTAGGCTACAGAAGATGAAAACCAAAACCTCACCCCCACTCACTCCCGAACAATATCAAGCTAAAATCGAGACTGTTATTAACACTCTCAAACAAGACTTACCCACCCTGTTTGAGAAAGATATCTCCTACGAGATTTATACCTCAGACATTTACTTTACTGACCCTGTTAATACGTTTAAATGGAAATTTAACTATAGAATCATCTTTTGGACGTTGCGATTTCATGCGGGTTTATTTTTTCGCGAAATTTACTTTGATTTGCATCAAGTTCAACAAACCGCAGTTGATCTGATTACCGCAGACTGGACAGTAAGAGGAACCCTACGACTTCCCTGGAAACCGCAAATTTTCTTCAATGGTTCCTCCGCTTACCACCTCAACAACCAAGCTTTAATCTATCGCCATGAAGATACTTGGGATCGTTCTCCCCAAACAATTTTAAAACAGTTCTTTCAACGTCAGCCAAATTCAAACCCCGAAGAAAGATGAAAGTCGAAACATCCCCCAATTGGGTTCGGTTTTACTCACTATAACTTTGTTGGATTTTAGGTTAAACTAGGAACCACGTGAGCAATACATTTTTTCAAAAAATAAAAACGGTTAAAAATGCAAGATAAAAATCTGTCCAATCGAACTTCTGAGTTTTTCAACGATGCTTCATCCGACGGAAATGAACTGTTCAAATATCTTCAGTCGATGAACCCGGAAACCATCGCTCAACTTTCCAAACCCGATCCCGAAGTTGCTCAAATTATGGAACGTCGTCTCCATCAATTGTTGGGAGGTTTACCATCCGAACAGTTTGATGTTAGTATCACTACAAATCGTAAAAATTTGGGTCGTCTTCTGGCTTCGGCGATGATGAATGGTTACTTCCTCTACAATGCTAAACAACGCATGGACTTTGAAAAATCTATATCTGAGTCTCATTAAAGTATAATCAACAATGAGGTTCTTGAAAGGGAACCTTTATTTTTTCTAATTTTGAGAGCAAAATATGACTGATAATACTTTTGTGGTTTCCGCTTCTTGGTTAGTTAATCACCTCGATGATCCTGATGTTGTTGTTGTTGACTGTCGCTTTTCCTTAGCCGATGTAGAATTAGGACAGCGCCAATATCAAGAAGGTCATATTCCAGGAGCATATTATCTCGATCTAAACCGCGATCTTTCGAGTCCAGTTGCTCAACATGGCGGGCGTCATCCCCTCCCAGAGCCAACAAAATTGGCTCAAACTTTGAGCGAAATGGGGATTAATTCCGATACCCTTGTCGTGGCTTATGATGATTCTCGCTTTGCTTTTGCGGCTCGTTTGTGGTGGTTGTTGCGATACATGGGACATGAAAAAATCGCTCTTTTAAATGGAGGATTTAGTCATTGGAAAGCGGAAGGTTATCCGGTAAATAATACTCAAAGCACTCCTAAATTGGGTCAGTTTATTCCCCAAATTAATCCTGATTTTGTGGTTGATATTGAAACCGTGAAAGCGAGAAAAGATCAGCCAAAAGTTGCTTTAATTGATTCTCGTGAACCGGAACGCTATTTAGGAAAAACGGAACCCATTGATCCCATCGCCGGACATATTCCGGGTGCTGTTAATTATCCCTGGAAACAGGTGTCTGATGAAGCCGGATATGTTAAAATAGACCAACAAACTCAACGTTGGACTGATCTAAAAGATGCAGAAGAAATCATCGTTTATTGCGGTTCGGGAGTAACGGCTTGTGTGAATTTGTGGTCACTGGAAATGGCGGGAATTCATCAAGGAAAACTTTACGCTGGGAGTTGGAGTGATTGGTGTTCTTATTTGTTGACATACTCCCACCGTTAATTGCTAAAGCAATTCTTCCGGGGGATTCTTAGATTCACACCTAAAAGTTTCTGCTTCACAGACTCTTGGCTAGGCATTACTGCCCCCGCTAGATCGTCTCCACAGACATTTTCAGATACGCCATGCCCTAGCGCATATTCAATACCACGATTTCTGATCACCTGTGCGGCAGCCACATCCCTATTGGTTTTATATCCACATTCAGGAC
>NZ_LATL02000155.1 GCF_000972705.2 Limnoraphis robusta CS-951
CTATCAGACATTTCTCGATCCGTTATAATTTGAATAAAAGTAGATAGAAGTTGTTTTAGCAAAAGCGCTATGATCATTTTTGAGAAAATTCGTTTTGATTCATCAAATTTTCGAGTTCAAGCTTTCTCGACGAGAAAACGTTAATTTTGATGCCTGACAAGATATTTATCCTGTTGAGATGTTCCCCGAAAAATCCGATTAAATAGAGTCTGATTCTTTTAATAAACCCTCAGTAAACCCCAAGTATGAACCCTTCAAATAACCACCGAAAAGCTACTATATTAGTCGTGGATGATTGCCTAGATAATCTAACTTTTTTGACAATAGTTTTGGAGGATGTAGGTTATCAGATTAGACAAGCTAATAATGGAGAAATCGCACTAAAAGTGGTAGAACAGATGTTCCCTGATCTCATCTTACTCGATATTAAAATGCCGGATATTGATGGATACACTGTTTGTGAACGGCTGAAAGCCGATCCGAAAACCCAAGAGATTCCGGTGATCTTTATCAGTTCGTTTCAGGATGCTATTGATAAAGTCAAAGCTTTTGAAGTGGGCGGTGAAGATTATATCACCAAGCCATTTTTCATCGAAGAACTTATTGCTAGAGTCGAAAAGCAACTGATTTTAAAGTGGCAAAAAGCACAACTCAAACAAGAACTAAAACACCGCAGAGAAATAGAAAAACAGCTTCTAGAATCCCATCAAGTTATGGCTCATATTCTGGAGAGTTGTCCAGATGGTATTGCGGTCTTAAAATTCATCCCGGCTCACCCCAAAAAACCCGCCTATTTTTACTCTAGTTTTGTTAATCCTGTGATGGCGAATTTGCTTGATATGAATATAGAAGATTTGATCAATCGCAAAATATTGGACAGTTCACTAGATATTTGTGAGCCGGGTTTATTTCATCAATTTAGGGAAGTTGTAGAAACTGGATACTCTTTTGAACGAGACTTATACTATGAAAATAAAAAAATAAAAGCTTGGTATTCAGTCCAAGCCATTCCCTATGATCAAGGAATATTAATCGTGGTTCGGGATATCAGCGATCGCAAAGAATGTGAACTCATTCTCCATCGAACCAATAATGTTTTATATCAGCAAAGCGTCACCGATGATTTGACAAAAATTTCCAATCGACGAGCGTTTGATATCTATCTTCACCAAGAATGGAAACGCTCCAAACGAGAAAAACTTCCCCTATCTTTAATGATGATTGATATTGACTATTTTAAGCTGTATAATGATCACTATGGACATGACGCAGGCGATCGCTGTTTACATACTGTCGCTCAAACTATTCGCCAAGCCGTTAAGCGTCCCTCTGATTTTGTGGCTCGTTATGGCGGTGAAGAATTTGCTGTGATTTTGCCGAATACTCAACGAGAAGGGGCGGAAACCGTCGCTAATATCATTCAAAAAGCTATTCACGATCTCAAACTTCCTCATGATCAATCTCTGATCAGTTCATCTATTACTCTCAGTATCGGAATTAGCACTCTAATTCCCAATTCTCTGGATTTTACACTTCTCATTCAAACGGCTGATCATGCACTCTATGAAGCCAAAAGCCAAGGACGTGATCGGATTTGTGTTTTTAATGATCAAACTGATTAAATTTAAATCGGAGGATTTTCAGGATTAAATAATTGAGCGATCGCATCAAACTGATACTCATCAGCCAATCGATTTAACAATTCTTTCAGCGACAATTGGGCTTCGGGAATCTCCTCAAGAAGCTGTAAAACCTTTTGTAAATCACAAGCAATTGCCGCATTAGAAACTTGCGATCGCCATTCATTTGACATCTGATTTAATTTTTCTATCGCTAATCTCAACTCCTGCTGTTTATTATTATCCGCCGGAGACTCCGTAGCCTCAGAAGCATAAACATACCGCACACCCAAACATTCAGCAATTTTATCAAGTAAAACCTCTTCTCTGATGGGTTTAAATATCGTATCATCACAGCAATTATTCAGCATTTCCTCTTGACTATCATTCAAAGACGAAGCCAATACCGCAATCATCACCGTCGCCTCACCTTCAGGAGTCGTTTTAATGCGTTGTATCGCTTCTAAGCCATTCATCACAGGCATTTTAATATCCATTAAAATCAGTTGAGGTTGATGTTGTTCAAACTGACTAATTGCCTCTAAACCATTCGCCGCTTCTAACATCTCAAAACCCAACGATCCCAACATCAACATCAACAGTTGACGACAATCAGCTTGATCATCAACAACCAGAATTTTATATTGAGGCTGATCGGCAGCTAAACCAATAATCTCTTGACGCTGTTGAGGACTAGAAACAATTTCAACGGGAGAATTAATCGGGATTGAGAAATCAAACGTTGTTCCAGATCCTACTGTACTATTAACGCGAATTTCACCACCCATCATTTCAATAAAATACCGACAAATCGCTAAACCTAAACCCGACCCTTGGTGAGAGCGACGTCCGGCTTCTCCCTGAACAAACGGCTCAAAAAGATGTTCTAATTCTTCGGAAGGAATTCCTCGACCTGTATCTTCTATTTCAAACCTCAAAGAAGTTGAGTCTACATTCACCCGCAGGCTGATCTGACCCGCATCTGTAAATTTAATCGCATTGGTAATCAAATTCACTAAAATCTGACGCAGTTTCCTTTCATCGGTTTTAATCTGTTGGGGAACCTGTGGGTCGAGAACGACAGAAAACTCTAAACCTTTGCGTTGAGCATCGACTTGAAACATTTGCTCAAGCAAATCGATCAGGCGATAGAGATCAAACCAATTTAAGTTAAACTCCATGCGGTTCGCTTCGATTTTCCCTAGATCCAGCAATTCGTTAATCAGTTTTAGGAGTTGTTGACCGTTATTAAAAATGAGTTTGATTTGTTGCTGTTGCGAACTATCTAAGTTATCACATCGTCCTAACAGTTGAGCAAAACCCATAATAATATTAAGCGGGGTTCGCAGTTCGTGAGTCACTAGGTTGAGAAAATCCGTTTTGGCTCGGTTGGCTTCAACGAGTTCCTGTGTACGATCGCTTACTCTTTGTTCTAAAGTCTGATTAAGCTGTGCGAGTTCTAACTCAGCGTATTTCCGAGCATTAATATCAGTATGAATTCCCAACACCTCAATCGGTTCTCCCGTTTCAGTGCGTCGAAAAACCACTTCCCGAGACATGAACCAATGCCAGCTTCCATCTTTATGTCGCATCCGATATTCAAGTTCAATAAGCTGCTGATTAGCCATATTTTCAAACTGTTTATAATGCTGTTTAACTCGCTCAAGATCATCGGGATGAACAATCTCAGAGAAGAAGTCAATCCCCTTTTGTTTGATCTCATCGGGATGATAACCCAGATCTTCGCTAACGCTACGATTAATATAAGAAATCGTTTGCTCTGCCAGATCAAAAATATAGATAATTCCCGGACTCGATTCGGTGATTTGGTGGATTAAATTGCGGCTTTCTTCTAATTCTTTCTGGGCTTTCTTCTGGGCAGATATATCAACAATAATCCCGCCTATTGCTTGTTCTCCATCATTCATCTGTAAGGGATAATAAGTGGCTAACCAATAGCCTTTTGTATCCGGTTCGCTGGGTTTGGTTCCCTCAAGTTCTACATTTTTTACAGGTTTTCCAGTTTCAATCACTTGACGAAAAAACGGTATAAACTGCTCGGAAAACTGAGGAGTAACTTCTGAAACCGTTTTCCCTAGATGTTCTTCAACCGAGCAATTATTCATCTCAGCCAGCACCGAATTCACCCGCAGAAATCGGAATTGATCATCGATGAGAAATAAACCGACCGGACTACTCTCATAGAGATTTTCCAGTCGGTTATTCGTGTGTTCTAGTCGTTGCTGAATAGTTTTGATATCGTTAATATTCACAAACGTCAACACAACACCATCACAACTGTTATCCTCTCGCAGATAGCAATGAATTCGCATCAACAAATGTTCGCCTGTTGTCAATAAAGTCACTTCTCGTTCTAGGGGTTGCTGAGTTTTGATTACCTGCTGTAACAGTTCCAGCAAATTCGGACAGTCGAGATTATTGGTAAAATCAAAGATCGAACGATTAATATCAGTGGGTCTAATATTGATCGCTTGGGTCGCTGCTGGAGTAAGTCGGCAAATCTTCAGGTTTAAATCCAGAAATAATACCCCGATATCGGTACTTCTCAGCAAGTTATCTACATCGTCTGTCAGGCGGGTTAGCTGTTCAATTTTTAACTGATATTCCGCGTTAACGGTGTAGAGTTCTTCATTCGCAGACTGCAATTCTTCATTGGTACTTTGCAGTTCTTCATTGGAGGCGAGTAATTCTTCGTTGGTTGCCTGCTGTTCTTCGTTAAACGTTTCCAATTCTTCGACCACCGCCTGCAAATTTTCTCGGGTTTGTTGCAGTTCCTGTTCCAACTCGACAATTCGTTGAGCCGCTTCGGATTCGATTTCATAGCGGATTTCTGGGAGTTGCTGAGATTGAATTGTGGGATTTTCTATTTCTAAGAAGACAATAAAACAATCTTCCAAGCTCTCCAAATTAGGATTATGACCGATCTTCAGTCTCACCATTTCAGACTGATCATTTCGATTGATTTTGATGCCGTTATACAAAACGGGTTCTTGATTTCGTTTGGCTCGGTGTAGAGACGTTGCTAAGGGTAATTTTAAATCGGGATGGATAATTTTACTGATCTCTAAATCCGCCTCACCCAAGCCAATTTCTAAAAGACCAGCAGTATTATAAAAAACATGGATTAATCGATTTTCTCGATTCACCAATACACAAGTAATCAGCCGAGACTCAAAACTCTGTTTAAAAATTTCTTCCAGTAATTGCTCAAACCGGGGTATATTGGACTTGTTCGGTAAAATTGAATTCATCGAAGTCCTGACAATCGCAGGCTGGCGAGTGACCAATTGGGTGAGCGACAGCTTAACATCTCGGCGTTTGCTGTAGATTTTCCACTGGGTATTGATCAGCATAAACTCCTGATCCAACTCCCCTAAAGATTCAGTATCGCCCAAAAACAAAACCCCTTGGGGCTTCAATGAAAAATGCAGCAACTGCAAAACTCGCTGTTGTAACTGCGGCTGCATATAAATCAAAACATTGCGACAACTAATCAAACTCATGTGAGAAAAGCCGGGATTGATCGTTAAATCATGGGGCGAAAAAATTAGCATTTCCCGTAGCGATCGCTTCACCCGAAAACAGCTATTATCATAAGTAAAATATCGTTCCAAACGTTCAGCCGAAATATCATTGGCAATCGCTTCGGGGTAGATGCCCCTCGAGGCAACTTCTAAGCCTTGAGTATCGAGATCGGTGGCAAAAATTTTATAGTTAATCGCTTTTTCACTGTTGCGGATCGCTTCATTGACTAAAATAGCCATTGTGTAGGCTTCTTCACCCGTCGCACAAGCGGAAACCCAAATTCTCAGTTGATCTTCGGCGGTGAGTTCATTAATCAGTTTTGGCAAAATGTCTTCACTAATAATTTTCCACGCCGACGGATCTCTAAAAAAGCGAGTCGCCCCGATCAGAATATCCTGACAGAGTTTTTGCTGTTCTTCGTTGTTTTTAGCCAAAAATCGAATATAACTTTCCATACTTCCCAGGCGAGACAGGGCGAAGCGATGCCCAATGCGACGGTTGAGGGTTGTCGTTTTGTATTGAGAGAAATCCGTTTGTTCTTTTTTGGCGAGGATGCTGAGAATCTGTCCCAACTGCTCTGTCGTAAGAAGATTTGGGGGTTGAGGATAAATCCGTTCATGTCCTGCCAAGTGGGTAATATCATAGACAACCTCAGCCAATTCCACAGGCGAGAGGATTTCATCGACTAAACCCGAGGTAATGGCACTGCTGGGCATTCCTTGAAATTGAGCGCTGTCAGGACATTGAACTAAGGCAATACCACCAGCCCGACTGATGTTTTTTAAGCCTTCCGCCCCGTCACTTCCCGAACCCGACAGCAAAATTCCGATGGCTTGTTCGTTATATTCAAGGGCGAGGGATTGAAAAAAGTGAGTAATCGGATGGGGCAAGCCCTCTGTCGGAAAATCACTTAAATACAGACGATGATCCTTGATATTGAGATAGGTGTGGGGGGGTTGTACATAAGCGTTATTTTTGCTGATTGTTATTCCATCCTCGATGACATTTATCGGTAGGGAGGTTTGGCGTTGCAGCACTTCTGCCAGCCGATTTCCACTATCGGGGAGTTGGTGTAGGATAACAATAAAAGCGGCGTTGGGATTCTCCGGTAGATTGGCAAAAAAGGTTTGTAGGGCTTGCACTCCTCCAGCCGAGGCGCCGATAGCGACAATATAAAAGTTTTCTTCTGGATCTGATGAGTTTGACATCAAACTTCCTTGGCTAAACACATTTTCTGACGGTCATTAGGGGCTGTTAGTTTTATACTAAGGAGTTGGCGGACAAAGGATCAAGTCGTTGAAAGAGCATTTTTTACTCAAGGAATATGAATCTTTATTCTAGCGTTTTTCAATCTATAGCTGTTTTCAGTTCTGTGAGGTACAACACCGATTGGGTAGAAACCCGGTTTCTGCTAGAAACCGGGTTTCTGGTTCGTACCTCATACGAGCGCACACCGCTATATTAGCCAACTGCAACATTTAGGGATTTGCCAATTAAAACGATCACCTCCAAATAGTTTTTAAACAATTTGCCTAATGTTAAACTTGAGTTAACCAACATCGGTAATGTGGGTGTTGGCATGGTGGTCACAATAAAAGAATGAATAATTGACCACATTAAAACTATTCCTATACTTCCCAAAACAGATATGAGAATAATATCGCTCGTTTTTAGCCACAGGAAAGGAACCAACGCATCAGAAAGCGCGATCAAAGATAATGAAATTCGGGGTGTCATGGTAAACCGTTCAGGTTCTTAGGGTGGGTACTACAAATCAGACCTATACCAACCAAGGAAACTGAATTGACAATCTATCTAATTGTGATTAGAAAGTTGGCGCTTCAGACTCCTCTCAATGCCTACGAAGTTAGCTGACGGGCGAGGGCTGAGAGATGCCCTTCTCATGTCTTGGTCACTCTGTTTCCAAAGACTACCTTTGCGAGATTAGCCCCAAAATTTGGTTCCTCCGTTCCAGCAACACTTGTATTTCACTAAAAAAATTAGTGATCTCAACAAGGGCTTTTATCTGCCGGATTAGGCTGACTGTTTGTTTTATTTTTCTATGCTCATTTTATCTTTATAATTTTTCAATTGTCAACAAGTTTTTAAATTTTTTTGACAGAGAGAATCCGATAAGATTTCCTTTGTGATCTCAGTCAGGGAAACGGATTGATCGAGTAGTCTTTCAATTGTTGTCCGAGATCCTCCCGAAAATTCTCGGATGAGGTATTGTCACCTTTTTGACTGGAAATTTGTATCACAAATTACTAAAATTTGAGAAGCAATGATCAAGCTGTCCGTCAAGCGCTAGTAAAAACACCCATCAATTGCTAAGATGAAAGGCTGTACCTAAAAAACTCCTAAAGTCATGCCTGCGGCAACCGCTCCCACACCGATCAGCTTCCCGTTGAGTGCCGTCGTTGCACAAGAGGCGATCAAACTCGCCCTTTTAATGGCAGCCGTTGATCCAGGACTCGGAGGCGTGGCGATCGCTGGACGTCGGGGAACCGCCAAGTCAGTGATGGCCCGCGCCCTTCATGCCCTATTACCCCCCATCGAAGTCGTCAAAGGGGAAATAGCCAACCTCGAACCCGATCCCGACAACCCCAACCAAGAAACCCAAGTTATCCCCGCACCTTTTATTCAAATTCCCCTCGGCGTAACCGAAGATCGTTTACTGGGTTCAGTGGATGTGGAAAAATCCGTTAGACAAGGGGAAACCGTCTTTCAACCCGGACTCTTAGCGGCCGCTCATCGGGGTATACTTTATGTTGATGAAATAAATTTACTTGATGATAATATTAGTAATTTATTATTAACCGTTCTCACCGAAGGCTGTAACCGAATTGAACGAGAAGGGATTAGTATTGAACATCCCTGTAAACCGTTATTTATTGCAACGTACAACCCCGAAGAAGGGCCGCTTCGAGAACATTTATTAGATAGAATAGCCATTTCTCTTTCAGCCGATGGTGCCTTAAGTTTAGATCAACGAGTTGATGCGGTAGAGCGAGTCAACAGTTATGCGAGTTCTCCCGAAGCCTTTTTAACTCAATATAGCGAAGATATTGATAACTTAAAAACTCAAATTCTCTTAGCCCGAGAATGGTTAAAAGATGTTAGTATTAAACCCGAACAAATTCTCTATCTCGTTGAAGAAGCGCTCAGAGGTGCCGTCAAAGGACATCGAGCCGAACTCTTTGCTGTGCGAGTTGCCCAAGCCTCAGCCGCCTTTGAAGGTCAAACCGAAGTTCTCGCCGATGATCTCCGACGCGCAGTAGAATTAGTTATCGTTCCCCGTGCAACCGTTATCCAAACGCCACCGGAAGAACAACAACCGCCACCCCCTCCCCCCCCTCAACAACAGTCTGAACAAGATCAACAAGATCAAGACGAAGCCGAAGCCGAAGACAACGACGAAGATCAAGAAAACCCCGAACCTCCCGAAGAAGAACAAAACAGCATTCCCGAAGAATTTATTTTCGATCCGGAGGGTATTATTCTCGATCCAACTGTGTTATCCTTTGCAAATAAGGCAAACCGTCAGGGTAAATCTGGCAGTCGCAGTTTAATTTTTTCTGATGATCGCGGTCGCTACATTAAACCGATTTTACCCAGAGGAAAAGTTCAGCGAATTGCTGTAGATGCCACTCTCAGAGCTGCTGCTCCCTACCAAAAAGCTCGGCGTCTGCGTCAACCGGATCGCAAGGTGATTGTGGAGTCCGGGGATATTCGCGCCAAACTGTTAGCCAGGAAGTCTGGGGCGTTGGTTGTGTTTTTGGTGGATGCTTCGGGTTCGATGGCGCTCAACCGGATGCAGTCTGCTAAAGGAGCCGTCCTCGAACTGCTGAACGAAGCCTACCAAAGTCGTGATCAGGTGGCTTTAATTCCATTTCGCGGTGAACAGGCTGAGGTGTTGTTACCGCCAACGCGATCAATTTCAGCCGCACGACGACGGTTAGAACGTTTACCCTGTGGGGGCGGTTCACCGTTGGCGCATGGCTTAACCCAAGCGGTACGGGTGGGGATGAACGCCAAACAGTCGGGGGATATTGGACAGGTGGTGATTGTTGCTATTACAGACGGACGAGGAAATGTACCCTTAGCGCGATCGCTGGGTGAACCGATATTAGACGGAGAAAAGCCGGATATTAAAGGGGAATTGTTAGAAATAGCCGCTAAAATTCGGGCGTTGGGGATGCAATTGTTAGTGGTGGATACTGAGAATAAATTTGTTTCAACGGGGTTTGCAAAGGAGTTAGCAAAAACCGCAGGCGGGAAATATTATCATTTACCCAAAGCGACTGAACAGGCGATCGCAGCGATGACTCAAAATGCCATTAAAGATGCGATCGGTTAATGTTTTGATTCGTTTGACTGGGAAATTGTCATTCGTCAACCCTGAAGCTGTTTAATCAAGTTTGGTAGGGGTAATTCATGAATTACCCTTACCAGTTATCAGTTTTTTTACTGTCCCCTGTATCCTGTTCCTTTTTATAGCATTATTT
>NZ_LATL02000156.1 GCF_000972705.2 Limnoraphis robusta CS-951
CCTGAACCCCTTGCCGAAGCGGATATTGCCCCAGATGCCCCCCTCACCAGTCCCCTGGGTGAGTTAGAAGTCGAGGGCGGAGCCGCCAACACCCCCACAGAAACCCCAACAGCCAATGATACAGCCGCTTTGGGTGCAGCAGCCGAGCGATCGCAACCGTCTCAAGGTGCCGTTCCTCAACCCGGAACTGGGGGTTCTCCCTCCGGTTTAGAAGGGTCTTTTGCCGGAATAGGAAGCGGTGAGAGTCCCACAGGTGGGCAAACTCCCGGCACAGGAGATCAGGCGTTTGGCGGTTCACCCTTAGATGGCCGAGGGGGTGAGGCGCCTGGGCGTCCCGATGGGGTCGAGGGGGGGACAGGCAACAGCGCGGGAAATGAGACGGACACGGCTTATGGAGGGGGTGGACGGTTGAGTTGTGTCGATAACTGTGTGCCGCGATATCCTAACAGTCTCCGAGATCAGGGCGTTGAGGGAACGGCAATTGTTCGGGGTTTGGTGGGAACAGATGGTCGAGTTGCTCAATTGGAAATTGTGCAGTCGAGTGGAAATACTGATCTCGATGAAGCTGCGATCGAAGCTGCTTCTCGGATGCGATTTTTGCCTCCCGATGGCGGTGCAAGTCGCCCAGTTCGTTTACCCATTCAGTTTACTTTAAACTAACAAAAAATTGCAGTTTATCAAAAAATTAATTAGCCATGTTTCGTTTTATCTATTTATTAATTATTACACTTTTATTTTGGGGAGTTACTGTTAAGGCAGCCGAAATTAAAACCCCAGATGGAACTCGTTGTCAAGGGGAAGTTAGTAATGGTAAATTAAACGGAAAAGGAGTCTGTGAATATCCAAATGGTGCAAAATATGAAGGAAATTTTTCAGAGGGAAAACCTGAAGGAATTGGGGTTTATACGTTTGCGGATGGCGGTCGCTATGAAGGGGAATTTTTAGCGGGTGAATTTAACGGAAAAGGAGTCTGGGAATTTGCCAATGGCGATCGCTATGAAGGGGAAGTTGTAACGGGTGCATTTCAAGGTCAGGGTGTGTTTATTTCGGCGAATGGCGCTCGTTATGAGGGAGAATTTAACGCCGGATCACCTAGCGGAAAAGGGGTTTATATTACACCCAATGGCGATCGCTGTGAAGGTGAGGTGAAAGACGGTCAACTCAATGGTCAAGGCGTTTGTGGATATTCCTCTGGAAACCGTTATGAAGGGGAATTAGTTGGGGGTCGCCGCCAGGGTAAAGGGGTTTATGTCTTGGCGAATGGCGATCGCTATGAAGGACTATTTAATAACGGACAATTTCAGGGAAAAGGGACTTATACTTATGCCGAAGGCGGACAGTATCAAGGAGAATTTAGCGACGGACAATTTCAGGGTCAAGGTGTGCGAGAATATTCTAATGGTAATCGCTATGAAGGAGAATTTCAAGCAGGAAAACCTCAAGGACAAGGGGTATTAACTTTTGCCAATGGTAATCGTTATGAAGGGGAATTTAAAGACGGTCAAATTAGCGGCAAAGGGGTTTATACGTTTGCCAATGGCGATCGCTGTGAAGGGGAACTTCAAGCAGGCAATTTTAACGGTCAGGCTGTTTGTAAATATGCTGATGGCGATCAATATCAAGGGGAGTTTAAAGACGGGAAAAAACATGGCAAAGGAACCTATGTTTATGCAGACGGTACTCGTGTAGAAGGAACCTGGGAAAACGGTCAATTTCAGGAGTAATTGTATTAATTTGACCCTTGGATTAAGGTTTATCAGATGAATCAATTTTCCTTGCTTAAATAAAAGGATTATGCTAAACTTTTTTAAGAATTTTTATCAAAAATAAACCCGTAGGGGCGGGTTCCGCACTCATGTATAGTTCAAGCAGACAAGCTGAATAAACCCGCCCTGTTTGGGGTTCTGTACTGATATAAACCTACTTTTTTCCAAAATTAATGACATTCAATCTTAATTATGAAATCAATTGACGAATTTTTATTAGACCTGTATCGTTTGGATGTCAAACTATGGGTCGAGGGTGCAGACAAAAATACAAATCTAGAAAAACGGTTACGGTTCAGTGCGCCAGAAGAACTATTAACCGATGATTTAATTCATCAACTCAAGCAACGTAAAAGCGAAATTATCAGCTTTATTAGTCAAGTTCAGCAGTCTGTTCAAAGTCCGTTAGAAGCCATTCAACCCGTCTCCCGTCAACAAAATTTACCCCTTTCTTTCGCTCAACAGCGACTTTGGTTTTTAGAACAACTTCAACCCGATACAGCAACTTATACCATTCCCAGTGCAGTCCGTTTAACTGGAGAATTAAATATTGAGTTGTTTGAAAAAAGCCTCAATGAAATCATCCGAAGACACGAGATATTACGCACCAACTTTATTATACAGGATGGTCAACCCGTTCAAGTGATTTCCCAAAATGCTACTCTAAAAACTCATTCACTTAATTTACAACATTTAGACCCAACAAAACAAGAAACAGAAGTCATTCGTTTACTCAGTGAAGAAACACAAAAACCCTTTAATTTAGCCAAAGATTTATTATTAAGAGTCACCTTATTAAAACTCGATCAAGCCGAATTTGTGGTGTTATTAACAATGCACCATATTATTTCCGATGGTTGGTCAATGGAAATTTTTATCCGAGAACTCGTCACAATTTACACGGCATTTTGTGAGGATAAACCCTCACCCTTACCCGAATTATCCCTGCAATATGCAGACTTTGCAGTTTGGCAACGTCAGTGGTTACAAGGCGAAGTTTTAGAGAAACAACTCTCCTATTGGAAACAACAACTCCAGGGAACCTTACCCGTTTTGCAACTTCCCAGCGATTTTCCCCGGAGTCGAGTTCAAAGCTTTCGAGGAGACAATCAAACCTTTGTAATTTCTGAAGATTTAACCCAGAAAATTAAGGCTATAAGCCAAGCAGAAGGGGTTACTTTATTTGTTATATTATTAGCAGTATTTAACGTCTTACTTTACCGTTATACAGGTTTAGAAGATATTATCGTTGGTTCTCCCGTTGCGAATCGTAACCGGAAAGAAATAGAAGGATTAATCGGCTTTTTTGTAAATACCTTAGTCTTGCGAAATTCTTTAAAAGGAAACCCAACCTTTCGAGAGTTTCTTCAGCGTGTTAAAAAGACAACTTGGGAAGCCTACGATCATCAAGACTTACCCTTTGAAAAACTGGTTGAACAACTCCATCCCGAACGCGATCTCAGTTATAACCCTTTATTTCAAGTTAAATTTAGACTTGAAAATGCACCCCAAAATGAGTTTAAATTACCCGGTTTAAGTTTAACTTCTCTCAAACAAACAAACCCAACTGCTAAATTAGATTTAAGTTTAGATATCTATGAAACCTCATCAGAATTAGTCGGGGGGTTTGAATACAACCAAGATTTATTTAAAGCAGAAACAATTTCTCGTCTGGTTGAACATTTTCAAACCTTATTAGAAGAAATAGTTAAAAACCCAGATAAACGAATTGGTGAGTTATCCCTATTAACCCCCAGTGAACAGCATCAAATTTTCAAAGCTTGGAACCAAACACAGAAAAACTATACAGAACATTTATGCTTTCATCATCTGTTTGAACAGCAAGTTAATCAAACTCCCGATGCTATTGCTTTAATTTTCCAAGATGAACAATTAACCTATCAAGAAGTCAATAGACGCAGCAACCAACTCGCCCATTATTTAATCAAAAAAGGAGTCAAACCCGAAGTAAAAGTCGGGATTTGTTTTGAGCGTTCTTTTGAGATGATTATCGCCCTTTTAGGCATCTTTAAAGCGGGGGGTGCTTACCTACCCTTGGATGCAAATTATCCCGCAGAACGACTCGCCTACATGGTAGAAGACTCACAAATTTCAGTCTTATTAACTCAATCTCATCTGTCTATTTCTCAAACCTCAGATTTAGATGTTATTTGTTTAGATAAAGACTGGAATATTATCAGTCAAGAAACCCCAGAAAATCCCCAAGTTTCAGTTTCACCGGATAACCTCGCTTATCTTATTTATACTTCCGGTTCAACCGGACTTCCCAAAGGCGTTTTAATTCAACATAGCGGGTTAGTCAACCTCACAGAAGACAAAATTCGCGTTTGTCAAGTTCATTCTGATAGTTGTGTTCTTCAGTTCTTTTCCTTTAGCTTTGATGCGTCTATTCCAGAAATCATCATGGCGTTAGCAAGTGGAGGAAAACTCTGTTTAGCACCCGTTGAAACCTTACTCCCCGGACAAGATTTATTAACACTTTTACGCGAAAAAAATATTACCCATATTACCATTACTCCCTCTGCATTAGCCGCAACTCCTTTTGAAAATTTACCTGCTTTAGAAATGGTGTTAGTCGGAGGCGAAGCGCCTAGCGTTGATTTAATTGAAAAATGGTCAAAAAATCGCCGTTTTATTAACGCTTACGGGCCAACAGAAGTCACCGTTAATGCAAGTATGGTTGAGTGTGGAAATGGTTATTCAAATCAACCCACAATTCGCCCCAGTACGAACAAACAACTTTATGTTTTAGATGCTAATTTACAACCTGTTCCTGTTGGGGTTTTAGGTGAACTTTATATCGCCGGAGTTGGGTTAGCGCGAGGTTATTTAAACCAACCGGAAAAAACCGCACAGACGTTTATTCCTAATCCTTTTTATTCGCCCTCTGAGTTTGAGAATACTTCAAATCGTTTGTATAAAACGGGAGATTTAGCGGGTTACTTACCGGATGGAAGTATTAAACTCTTTGGACGGGTTGATCATCAAGTTAAAATTAGAGGTTTTCGCATAGAACCAGGAGAGATAGAAGTTTTATTAAATCAGTATCCTCAAGTTAGAAATAGCGTTGTTATTGTTCAAGAAGAACCCGGAAAAGATAAAAGATTAGTGGCTTACTTTGTGGTGAATTCAGGCATCAATTTAACCTCAAAAGAACTGCGAAACTTCCTCAAAGAAAAGTTACCAGAATACATGATTCCTAGCAGTTTTGTTGAATTGGAAACCATACCCCTAACTCCCAATAGAAAAGTTGATCATCAAGCCTTATCAAACCTCTATCAAGAACCTTCAACCTCAGAAGAATTTGTTGCACCCCGCAATGCTACAGAAGAAATATTAGCCGATATTTTTGCAAAAGTCCTTGAAGTTGAACGAGTCGGAATTTATGATGACTTTTTTGAGTTAGGCGGACATTCATTGTTAGCCACTCAATTAATCGCTCAGTTATTACCTAGATTTCCCGTTCATATAACTGTAATCGACTTGTTTGAAGCATCCAACGTCGCCAGTTTAGCAGAATTGTTGCAGAAAAAACAGACAATCAATAAATTACAAACCCCTGTAGAAACCGAAGAAGAACGAGAAGAAATCGAATTTTAACCATGATAATTTCACACCAAACAAACCCAGTCTATCTTAAACCCAATGTCATCATTGAACCGCTCTTTAATCAGTGGTATGCTTGGTCTTATTTAATACCACCTGCAACAGCAGCTTTTTATGTGGCTAATTCTCATCTGAAAATCCTAGAATCATTTATTGCGGCGTCTCAAGTTCATCAAGATGCGTTAAAAAATCCAGCAATGCGAGGGGCGCCATTTATTAACTATGATGAAAGTCGGTTAGATGAACTTAAAGCGTTATGGGAAACAACAAAAGATAAATTAGCCGGACTGTTAGAGTTAGAACAAGCAATTAAAGACCTAGAAAAACTGTTAAGAGAGGAAGCAAAAGGCTATTCTCTAGAACCGCTTTATCAACAAGTTCCTGAAGCTTTAAAAGGATATGTTGAGTTAGTTTATGATGCTCAAAATACCCCTTCAATTCGATTGATAGAAGGACTGTTATACCGAAGTCAATATTATAATCCAGCGTTTCAAAGTGTAGCATTATCTTTAGGAAATATTGATCAACGTTCTTTTGTACTCAGTACCCCCCGTTTACCTGATGAAAATTCTCTACATTTAAACCTCTCATTTGCAGATAAACGACTCGATAAACTCGTTCAGATGAGAGAAAAACCGCAAGCTTATCAAGACATTTTAAACTTGCTAGAAATTCCACCTCAAAATGAACCGTTATTTACTTCTTTATTTACAGAAACTCCTCCCTCTTCTCAACCCAAATATCAAGGAAATGATGTGAGAGTGCGTTATTTTGGTCATGCTTGTATTTTAATTGAAACTGAAGATATTAGTATTTTATGTGATCCTTTAGTGAGTTATCACACTCTCGATGGAATTTATCGTTACAGTTATGCAGATTTACCCCCAACGATTGACTATGCTTTAATCACACATAATCATCAAGATCATGTGATGTTTGAAACTCTGTTACAGTTACGATATAAAATCAAAAATATTATCGTTCCTAAAAGTAGTAAAGGTGTACTAATTGATCCCTCTTTGAAGTTAATTTTACAACAAATTGGCTTTACGAACGTTATAGAAATTGATGAATTAGAAGTGATAGACATTCCCCAAGGTGAGATAGTTAGTTTACCCGTTTTGGGCGAACATGGTGACTTAAATATTGCAGCAAAAACAGCTTATTTAATCCAAGTTAAAAATCGTTCTATTTTGTGTGCGGCTGACTCTAATAATATCGAACCTCAACTTTATCAACATCTCTCAAGCTTAATAAAAAGACTCGATATTTTGTTTATTGGAATGGAATGTGAAGGCGCACCTTTTACTTGGGCTTATGGTTCGTTACTCACTCAATCTATCCCTAGAAAAATTGCCCAAACTCGCCGACTTGATGGTTCAGATAGTCACAAAGCTATTAAACTTATCAATCAATTAAACCCTCAACAGGTTTATATTTATGCGATGGGACAAGAACCCTGGCTAACTTTTATTACCTCAATTCAATATACCCCAGAATCTAAACCGATTTTAGAATCTAATAAAGTGATTGAATATTGCCAAAGTAAAAATATTATGAGTCAGCGTTTGTTTGGTTCCCAAGAAATTCTTTTACAAGCCAATTCAGAAAGTGCGGTTAATCTCAATTTTTCGGTTAGTTATTCTCATCAAGAATTACACCAACCGATTTCTGAGTTTTTATCAAAACTGAGTCAGTTAGATATTAAAATCTATACAGAAGGTGATATCCTCCGATGTAACGCTCCGAAAGGAGTGCTAACGTCTACGATGAAAACACAATTGAAAGAACGTAAACCCGAAATTATTAACTATCTGAACACTCAAAATCAGCATAAAATAACATTAGATTATCTAAAAGCAGAAGCAACATTAGATGAAAGTATTTATCCTCAAAATCCTGTGATTGTAGGAAATCAACCTAAAACTATTTTATTAACAGGTGCAACAGGTTTTTTAGGAAGCTTTTTACTCAACGAACTGCTACACAAAACAGAAGCTAAAATCTATTGTTTAGTTCGCAGTGAACAACCTGAACTCACAGAAGATAAGCTCAAAAATGTTCTCAAGTCTGCTTCTCTGTGGGATGAGTCATTCAAACCTAGAATTATCCCCATTAGAGGAGATTTATCACAACCTATTTTCGGTTTATCTTCTGAGCAATTTCAGCAATTAGCAGATGAAATAGATGTCATTTATCATAACGGCGCTTGGGTACATCACGCTTCCCCCTATTCACTTTTGAAGCAAACTAACGTTTTAGGAACCCAAGAAATTTTACGATTAGCTTGTCAATCTAAAACCAAACCTGTACATTTTATTTCAAGCGTTAGTGTGTTTAACTTTAACGAATATTCTCAAGTTAAAGTGATTAATGAACAGGATGATTTAGAAATCGGAGAAGTTCCCAACGGTGGCTATTCTCAAAGTAAATGGGTAGCGGAAAAATTAGTTAAAATTGCAGCACAACGAGGACTTCCTAGCAGCATTTATCGCATAGGGCAAATATCTGGAAGCAGTCAAACAGGCTACTTTAACAATAACGATTTTCTCTATCGATTAATGTTAGGTTATATCCAACTCGGTAGCGCACCGGAAGGAGAAATGTTATTAGACATAATACCTGTTGATTATGCAAGTAAAGCCCTTGTTCATCTCTCACAAAAGCAGGAATTTATTGGAAAAGCATTTCATCTCATTCATCCTCAACCTGTTTCATCAAATCTACTGTTTGAACAACTGGGTTTAATGGGTTATCCCATTCAAAGAATCCCCTATCAACAGTGGTACAGCAAACTGTTAGAGATAGCAAAACGTTCACCCGAACACCCCCTTTATCCCTTAGTTTCGCTGTTCTCACCAACCTCCTCTCAAAAAGCAAAGGAAAAATCAATGAATCTAAAATTAAACTGTCAAAATACAATCAAAGGTTTAGCCGAAACATCAATCACTTGTCCCCCGATTGATGCTAACTTGCTCAAAACCTACATCTCTCAATTAGTTCAAAAAGTGAATTAAAAACAACTCTAACAAACAATTTATTCGGAGTGAAAATTACAATTATGGTTTCAGATATGAATCTTCAAGAACGCTATAACGAATATGACAATTGGGCTTGGTTATACAATACCACAATGGGGCCTGAATATTGTAAAAACCAACTGCAACCAATTGAAAAAATGTTGCTTCCTTACCTGTCTCAAAATGCAGAAATTCTTGATTTATGTTGTGGAACTGGACATTTAATGAAGAAATTGTCTGAGAAAGGCTATCAACTGACGGGATTTGACGGTTCAGAAGAAATGTTAGAATATGCGCGTCAAAATGCTCCGAAAGCTCAATTTATACTCGGTGATGCTCGTAATTTTGAACTTCCAGAATGTTTTGATGCGGCTTTTTCAACCAGTGCTTCTCTTAACCATATCTTAGAGTTAGAAGAACTCAGACTGGTTTTTAAGAATGTCTATTCATCTTTGAAAGAAAAGGGTCTATTTTTATTTGATATCAACCATCAAGGACAGATGGAAAAATGGTGGAAAGGTCATTTAGTTGAAGGGGAAATAGAAAACCATTTTGCTTGGGCGATCACTCCTAATTATAACACGAATGATCAGCTTGGCTATTTTAAAGTCACCATTTATAAACCTCCCAGTCAGAAACGATATTCACCCTTAGTATCACTTCAAAAACAGTTTAAAGCTTTACTGTATAAACTCTTAAGTTTAAGGAGATTAACCCGATTTAGACTAAAAATACTCAATCAATTTTCATCCTGGGAGACAGATTGGCAACGTTCAGAAATCATCTATAAAGTTCGAGGCTATTCTGCAACAGAAGTGAAACAAGTATTAAAAGAAGTCGGCTTTGTAGATGTTGAAATTAGGACAATCGAAGGAAACTTACAGCTTGATAATAATCATTCTGCTTACTTTGTTTGTCTAAAAAACAGCAACTAAAGTTGTGTAAAACCTACCCCACTGAATCAGCAATGCAACTCCAAACAAAAGACACCCAGAACAGCCCACAATCACACATCAAAACCCTGATTAAATCCTACATTCAACGCACACAAAATTCTAAACAATACGCTCAATATTATCGTTCAGTTCTCGCCGATAAAAGCTCTTTAGGATTGAGTTTTGACCCCCAACTCAAAGAAGCTTGCTACTCAATTGTCGCTGAACGTTCACTCGGTTCTCGCCTCTGGGATATCGACGAAAACGAATATATTGACATCTTAATGGGATTAGGAATTAATCTATTTGGTCACAATCCCCCGTTTATTAAAACCGCCATTCAAGAACAACTTGAAAAAGGAATTCAAATCGGCGCTCAAGCTGAATTAGCAGGTGAAGTTGCTCAACTGGTGAGTGAATTAACCGGAATGGAACGGGTGACATTTAGCAATACTGGAACCGAAGCAATAATGACCGCAATTCGCATCGCCAGAACCGCAACAAACCGTAAAAAAATAGTAATTTTCACTAACTCCTATCATGGTCATAATGACCAAACTCTGGTTAGAGCAAAACTAACAGAATATGCTAAAAAAGCAATTCGTAGAACACTTGAGCAAAAATCCCAATCAAATCGCTTTATAGAGTTAATTACCCGTCCGATTAATTTCGGATTAAAATCAACAATTGACTCCCAAGCCGTCCCCGCAGCCTTGGGAATTCCAGCGAGTTTAGCCAAAGATGTTTTAGTGCTTGAATATGGTAATATTCACTCGTTAAATGTGATAAAATATCAGCATAAAAATATTGCGGCTGTGTTGGTTGAACCTGTACAAAGTCGCTGTCCCGAATTGCAGCCGAAAGACTTTATTCAAGAGTTAAGAAGTCTCACTCAAGAACAAGGAATCGCCCTAATTTTTGATGAGATGGTGACAGGATTTCGGATACATCCTGGCGGCGCTCAAGCCTGGTTTGGAGTAGAAGCCGATATCGTAACTTACAGTAAAATTGTCGGGGGTGGTTTACCGATGTCAATTCTCGCCGGAAAAGCTGATTATCTTGATAAAATAGATGGCGGAATGTGGAACTTTGGGGATGATTCATCTCCTTCAGAAAAGACAACCTTTTTTGCTGGAACCTTCTGTAAACATCCCCTCTCCTTAGCCGCCGCGAAAGCCGCACTGTTACATTTAAAAACCCAAGGTTCAACCCTGCAAGAACAGTTAAACCAACGTACTTTAAAACTGGTTAATCGCTTAAATACAGCGATGAAATCAGAAAATATACCCGTACATTTTACTCATTTTGGTTCCTTTTTTGCAATCGCCATGTCACAGAGTTCGATTTCTCCCTTAGCAATTAACTTACTCTCCTATCATCTCCTCACCAAAGGAATACATCTGCGTCGAGGAGATAAAGGAGGTTTTTTATCAACCGCTCACACAGACGAAGATATTAACACAATTTTTCAGACTTTTAAAGATAGTTTAGTTGAACTCAAAGAAGCTGGAATTCTTCAAACTTAACAACCCGAAAAACCCGGTTTATGAATTCAATCTCAAACGGGATTTCTAATATCATTACAAGAAACCGGGTTTTTGTATAGAATCTTTAGGAGGAAAAACCCGAACAACCCGGTTTCTGAATTCCATCTCAAACTGGATTTCTAATATCATTACAAGAAACCGGGTTTTTTTATAGAATCTTTAGGAGGAAAAACCCGAACAACCCGGTTTCTGAATTCCATCTCAAACGGGATTTCTAATATCATTACAAGAAACCGGGTTTTTAAATCTAAACACCGACATTCAGGAGGAAACAAAATGGCAACAATGGGAAAATATTGCAAAGCTTATCCAATTGACAGATTACGTCAATTTAGTCAATGGACAGAAAACAAAGAAAACACCCGCAAAGAAACCCAAACTGTTGAGGGTGAAGAAATAGAAATCAACCGAGAACTCACCGAAGATGACTTTTTGTATTTACAAGAAAACTATGTTGTCACCGATGGAATCTTTAAAGATGAAAACATCATTTTTGACAACATTACACCGGAATGGCAAGAATTTTGTGATAATGTTTTAAACTTTGAAGTTCCAGTTTATGAACCTGTAAACGTAACAGCAACATCCTCAGAAACAGAGAAAACAGAAGCTTAATTTTTTGACTGAAAATACAACGGAGAAACATGGACGAATTAGTACAACGATTATCGCAAGGAAAACATCCCATTGAAGTCGGTTTAAGACCCGAAAAAACAGTAACAGCCTTCAAAGAAAGCATCGATAGAGGCTATGTCTACATCAAATTTACCCAAACCAGAGGCGGAACAGAACTCGGTGTTAGACTCGATGAAAACGCTTGTAACTTTCAAACCGCTAACTTTGAACAAGAAACAGGAACCGTTCATATCGAAGGCGATTTAACCTTAAACTATGTTAAAGTTCGGTGTATTGCTGATATTAACCTGCAAACTTTAACAGGTGAAGGAAATCTCCAACCTGTCACCGAATCAACCTTAGTTTAATTGAATTCAATCACCCAAATTTAACAGAGGAATTCTAACCATGAACTCAGAAGAAGATACTACAATTTATCGCGTCGTTATCAACGAAGAAGAACAATATTCAATCTGGCCAGACTATCGAGAAATCCCCTTTGGATGGCGAGATGTGGGTAAAAGCGGACTCAAACAAGAGTGTTTAGACTATATCAAAGAAGTCTGGACAGATATGCGCCCTCTCAGTTTGCGTCGAAAAATGGAGGAGTTAGAAAAATCCTAAATTTCTTCAACCCCAAGAGAGGTTTCTTTAAACCTCTTTTCTTTTCACTGAGAAGGGCGGGATATTCTCAAGAATTAATATGAAATACTTGAATGTTTGCTAGGAATGCTTCTTGGTTATTACTCCCTCTTGATCCCTCTGCCTACGGCACCTCTCTTAAAATTAATCCCTCCGCCTGCGGCACCTCCCTTCAAAAGGGAGGGGGGGTTTGGGTTGAAAGTCCCCCTTAAAAAGGGGGATTTAGGGGGATCAATCATTTGTTGCATTCTTTCTTTGAATGTCTTTCCTCAAACATGAGTGAACCTAATCCCACCTCTCAGCTTGACTTACTTCTTCCCTGGAATTTACCCACAGAATATCCCTTAAAAGATACTGAACGAGTCAAGATTACTTACGCCCTAAATGGTTTCTTAAATGCACTGAAACAAACCTCTACTCAAACAGCATTGACTCTCATTCATCAAGCCTTGCAAATATTAGAACCTGTTGATACTTCTCCCGCACAAATATCCACAACACAAGCATTGCTGAAAACTTGGGAAGTCGAAGATTATGATCGCTATTTTCAAGTCAACCATGTTCAAACCGAACAACCTGCTTTTTGTTTAGTGAAAAGTGTCATTCTTGCAGGTCAACAATTTTTAATGCTCTGTTCTAGCAATCAACCCAATTCAAACTTTCCTAACTTAGATTCTACTCAGATTGAGCAACAAAAACAAGGATTTATCAGTTACGCTCACCTACTTGCTAGAGTTTTTGATGTATATTTGGAGGATAACCCATGACTCAATACAATTCTTATCAAATTTGGCAAGGATTTCACTGGTCATTTTTCGTGAATATCCAAGGTTTAATTATCTGCCTGAGTCGCTTTGAAAAACATCTCACCTCCGGTAATCTTTCCCAAGCCGAAATCGAACTCAAAACCGCCAGCGATTTAATGTTAGCATCGGGTGCTGCTATGTCCCTGGCGGGAAGTTTTAGTCGAGCAGAATATGAAGAATATATTCGTCCCACAATGGCACCCCCTAACGTTCAATCTGCGGATTTTAGTGGATTAATGTCTTGGGATCATGCTTGGTTAATGCAAATTTGGAAGCGTTTACGTCCCCATTTTCAACAGCTACCCACCGCATTACAACCCCAACATGAACGCTTTGTACAAGCCTATTTTGAACTCGCAACCGCTCACAAAGCCGTCTGTCAAAAATTTGGTGGAGAAGAAACCGGAAGCCTGCGTTTTGATCGCGGAAATGCCCTGAAAACTCTCGATAAATTTGCCCTCAGTCGTTGGCAACAGCTTGATCCAAATCATAATATTCAAGGATGTCCTTTTCATCAACCTTCGTCTCAAGGCTCAAATCTATCTCAAGATAGTTGAAATGTTATCTCAATTTATCAGGGAATTTTTAAGATGTTTATCTAGAAGCTGAAAATTTGTTTAAATCC
Source organism: Limnoraphis robusta CS-951 (assembly GCF_000972705.2). Next base: position 13,584 of record NZ_LATL02000156.1, read on the forward strand.
CCCGAAAACCTCACTATACAAGGGTTTTATATCTTTTCATTGGTTAAACAAAGTCAAGTCTTGCTCAGTTTGCTTTACAGAAGCTTTACATAATTCAGCCCCGATTTTACAAAACTCAGTAGACTTCCCCAAACACTACAACTTATGATAACCTCGTTCTTGAAATTAATTCTCAAATAACTTGGAACTGCTATCACAGCTCAGAACTTGTACTCCTACGACTAACTGAATATCTAATGACCAGAAGCATCTATCACCACTTGGCCAGAGCAACTGCGGGTATCACCTTATTGAGTTTTTCCGCCTTTCTTGCCGAACCCGCACGAGCCGGAATCTTTGCTGCTCCCTTTTCTGATTTCTACTCCTCCCAAAGCTTCGGCCCCATTAGCCTAGATACCGGTGGAAACATCCCCGCGCCCTACGGTGGATTAACCTTTTTAGACACAGATACCCTACTCATCGGGGGAAATGCTAACGCCCCTGAAGCCGCAATTTACAGTGTTGACGTAGTACGAGATAGCAATGGTCGGATCACAGGCTACAGCGGCCCTGCAAGCTTCTATGCCAATGTACCTGGTGTAGCGACATCAACAGAAGAAAACTTTGGTGGAATTGATGGCGGCCTAACCATTGCCCCGTCTGGAGTCATCGCCTATACAACTTACTCAGACAACAACTTAGGACAAATCCTGCCAGGAACAACCAATCCTGCTAAATTTATTAACCTCACTGAATTAGGCGTTCAAGCTTCTACAGGCGGATTAAACTTTGTTCCTGTAGGCTTACCCGGAGAAGGTCGTCTCAAAATCACCTCCTACGATACTGACAACTTCTACGATGCCACTGTTAGTTATAACCCAGACGGCACCTTTGAAATTACATCTATCTCAGAAATTTCTTTACAAACAGATGAGCGCTCTAGAGGCTTAGAAGGGATAAACTTTGTCGATACAACTTATCCCGGATTTAACGCCGCTAGCATTCTTTTATCTGAATTTAATAGTAGCAACGTCGTCACCTTTGAAGTCGATGAAAATGGGAATCCTATTGTCGCAACCGAGCAAGAATTTATTACAGGTTTTCCCCGTTCTGGTGGGCCTGAAGGCATTGCCATAGATCCAGTAACAGGCGATATTCTGTTATCTGTATATGGTTCAGATTCTGCCAGTCAAGTGCTGTTAATTAAACCCGAACCGCCCGAACCCACCGAAGCAGATAACGATCCGTTTGATGATGTTACACCCGTCGATTATTCAAGCGGAACAGGTGTCGCTTCTGGCGAAGTCAGTACCGGAAATCAAGTCTATTCCTTCACGGCAAATGCAGGAGAATTACTCAGCCTGCAAGTCGATGTCACCGAAACTTTACCCGGAATCGCTTATTTTAACGATGATTCTGTCGCCTATTTATACAACAGTCGAGGTGAAATTCTTGCCGTAGGAGAAGATACCGCAACCGGACTAAATTCTCGCATTCTTAACTACCTAGTTCCCGAAAGTGGAACCTATTATGCTGCCGTCACAACAGCAGGAAATAACCCAATCTTAGAACTAGGTGCAGTTAATACCCTACTCGGTTTTGAAAACGAGGGACTCGGAAATTTAGCCTACGATTTCAGCATCAGCAGCCAAATGTTATCCGAAACCGCCCGTTTATTTGATATCGCTTTAGCAGTCGATCCAACGAACCCCGTCGGCAATGTTTTAATTGATGGCAATAGTGTCTTATCCATTGACCTCAATGGTAGCCGAAATACCGACTTAACCGGGCCTCTCACGATTAATCTTGACACGGAGAATAACGCCCTGACATTTGATAACTTTGAATTTATCCTACAATTTGCTGAACCCTTTGCCTCCACTAATATTAACGACGTTCTCAATTCTCTAGAAACCTCAACCATTACTGCGGTAATTCCGCCCGATGAATTCGTGGAACAAATTCTGTTCTTTGAACAGTCTATTCCTGGTAAATCTGTCCCTGAACCTGCCTCAATTTTAAGCTTACTGGGTGTTGGAATTTGGGGAGCCAGTTCTAAACTCAAACGTAAATCTCGCTATTAGCATTTATCCTGTAAACTTAAATCTTAACTTGTCTTTTTTGGGGTGAGAATTTGAATTAGTTGTCATCCAAATTGTGATGCTTATTAATAAAAAAATTAAAATTTATTAGCACAAAGATTTCTATCTTCAAGCCTGATCAGGATTTAAAATCAAAAAATTTGCAAAAAATAAAATATTTTCAAAATCCCTTTTCAAATTGTTGTTAAAGATGTTATATATTTCACTAGGCTTTATTACTTGACAGTTATTGTCAAAAGTTGGGGTCAAGCCTCACTTCAATTGAGGTTCCCCCCGTCCCTATGTTTTGAGCTGAAAACAAAGACAAAAACAGCAAGTTGGGTAATTTTTCCTCAACTCTGCTGACAAAAAACCCAGAACGTCACTTCTGGGCAGTCAAATCAAAATCTACTTTCGTAGAGGTCATATAATGGACAATTTTATTCGATTTTCAGGCGATCGCACAACAGTTGATCGCCAAATGAAACACGCTCAAATGCTTATTGCGATAGATTCTGGAGTCACCGATGCTTCTTGGTTAACCAGCCAAGTCCAACCGAACGCAGAAGTATTACTGCTTGACCCCAATGTTGACGGCGTAGAGCAAATTACCGCAGCATTAGAGCGTTCCCCCGCTATCAACAGCCTGCACATCGTCTCACACGGCGAACCCGGCTGTTTATATTTGGGTCAAACGCAATTAAGTCTCAATACCCTCAGCCAATACCAAGAACAGCTTAAAAATTGGTCAAAATATCTACAAGGCAACTCCCTAGTTTTATACGGTTGCCAAGTTGCTCAAGGCGTAGGACATCAATTCCTTAACATCTTGCATCAGCTTACTGGAGCTAATATTACCGCCTCAGAGCAACGAGTAGGAAACGCCGACTTAGGCGGAACTTGGAACCTGAACATCCGCATCGGAGAGTTCATCAGTTCAGTACAGGAAAAATTAGCCTTTCTACCTTCTGTCACCCAAACCTACGCAGGGGTATTCATTCCCACCGTTAGTTTAACTGCAACACCTGACACCCTCGTAGAAGAAGAAGCAACGGTACTCACCCTAAACTTTGACCTGAGTGAACCCCCACCAGCCGAGGGAATTGATATCACCGTTACCAGTCCCATTGTTAATGCGATCGCCGAGTTAGACGTATTTGCAGCCCAATATAGCGGCGCCCGCATTGTTGGGGTGAGCGATGATACCAACGGTTTTACCCTGCGGATCACAGAACAAACCGCAAGCATTACCCTACCCGTGTTTGATGACAATGAAGACGAAGGGGGTTCAGAAAGCTTTACCTATACGATACAACCGGGCGAGGGCTATGAAATAGACTCCGCAGCGAGTTCAGCAACATTTGTAATTGAAGATAGCGACGGAGTAACACCCGAACCGGAACCGACGCCGGAACCCGAACCGGAACCTGTTCCTGAACCCACGCCTGAACCCACGCCTGAACCCACGCCTGAACCCACGCCTGAACCCACGCCTGAACCCACGCCTGAACCCTCACCTGAACCGACGCCAGAACCCTCACCTGAACCCTCACCAGAACCCACAGAACCAGTAGTCAGCTTTACGGCTAGCCCAGATACCATTAGCGAAGCCGAAGGCTCGGTACTAACCCTGAACTTCAACACCTCTGGCGATATCCCAGAAGAAGGCTTACAAGTGCGGTTACAGGGAGATGTTCCCGGTATCCTGCAACAATTCACCGCAGCCCAGGTTCGTTTTGATCCAGAAACCTTAGAGCCGTTCTTCCGCTTTGACCGACCCTTAGTAGAAACCGGAGTGACGGGGGGAGTTTTAGATTTATTTGCTCTCGAAGACGACCTGAGTAGCTTCAACTTCACGATCACCGAACCCACAGCAACCATCGAAATTCCGGTTTTTGACGATATTCTCGAAGAAGCCGACCAAGAATTTAGCTACAGCTTAGAACCAGGCGTTGGTTACACCGTTGACCCCGATGGAGAGACAGCCAGCTTCACCGTCACCGATGGTGTAGAGGGTGGTGTTGGGCCAAGCGTTAGCGTAACAGCAGAACCCACAACCCTGTTAGAGTCCGAACAAACCGCCATAACCCTGACATTCACCCTGGATGAAGCCCCGCCACCCGAAGGCGTTTTAGTTTATCTGAATGGCGATCTGCCCCGAGCCATTGCTGAGTTTGATGTCAACGCCTCCAACCCTCGCGATCCAGAAGACGAGATCACCGTTGAAGGCCCAGTCGTAACAGGCGGAAACATTGCCGGAACCAACGAAACCGTCAGTGCGGTGGTCTTCCGAATAACAGAACAAACCGCAACCCTGACAGTTCCCGTCTTTGAAGACGATGTAGCAGAAGGACTCGAAACCTTCACCTACACCCTAGAAAACGGTGAAACCTACGAAGTCAATCCCGAAGCGAGTGAATTTACCATCACCATTGATGATAGCGAGGTTAGCGAACCCGAACCGGAACCCCCAACAGATGGCCCTGTTGTTTCACTACAAACCCTGACCGGCACCTTTAATGGCGATCGCACCGAACTCCGCGATACCATCTTAACGCCCGAACTGGTGGAATCATTAGGCGAACAAGCAGGCGCATCTACTCTCATACTCAGCCTACAAACCACAGGAGAAATTCCAGAAGAAGGCTTAGAAGTCACCATTAACAGTGATGTTGCTTTAGCCGACTACTTCCGTAACTTAGGAAGTCGCCCGTTAACCGTTGGCGGTGAAGTTTTAGATGCTGTCTATGACCCCGAAACAGGTGCAGCATCCGGTATTCGTCTGCGAGTCAACAGCCCGAATACGTTGATCGCCCTGAACCTAACAAACAAACCCGAAATCGAAACCGACGGCCCCGAAGACGCTACCTTCACCCTAGAAGCAGGAGAGGGCTACAGCGTTAGCAGCGAGATGGGGTCTTCCACTGTTACCTTCTACGACAGTCTCGAAACCGCACCAGAACCTGAAACCTCACCCCAAATTAGCTTAACCGTTAGCGAAACCGCATTAGTTGAGTCCGTTGGTAACACAACCACCCTCACCTTTAACGTTGACGGTGAAGTTCCCTCTGACGGCATTTTAGTTTACGTTAATAGCACCAGTGGTAACTTTGGTGACTTAGGAGAATTTGATGTCTTCAACGCCGAAATCTCAGGCGGTGCAGTACCCTTTGCCAACTTCTCAGCCAGTGGCTTCTACTTCAAGATTCTTGAAGATGGCGCATCAATTACCTTACCCGCTTTCGATGAAACCACCAACCCAGAAATTGAAGAAGGCATTGTCGAGGGGGTACAAGCCTTTAGCTTTGAAGTAGTAGAAGGTCCCGGTTATACTATCGATCCTGAAGCCAGTGGATTTGATGTAACGATCGCTGATAACCCTGATTCTAAACTGCAAGTTAGCTACACCATTGAACCTGTCACTCTGATTGAATCAGAAACAACCGTCGGCGTTCATACCTTTAGCCTCAGTTCACCTCCCCCAGAAGAAGGCGTCACCATATCTGTTAGCGCTCCGATGTTAGCAGAATTTGACTTAGACAGCATCGAAGTCATCGGCGGAGAAATTGTTAGCGTTAATGAAGGTTTAGACGGCTTTGAGTTCAAACTCACCTCACAAACCGCAACCATTAACCTTCCTGTGGCGGCCGATGGTGAAACAGAAGGGTTAGAAGAAGCCACCTTCACCGTAGAAGCTGGAGACAGTTATCAAGTCAACCCTGAAGCGGGTACTGCAACCTTCAATTTAGTGGATGTGACAGATGAAGTTCCACCACCGACGGAAGTCACCGAACCCAACGATATTATCCCACTGGCGTTTAATACAGGTTTAGGGGAAAACAACCCCGAACTGTCTATTACCAGCACTATCGATCACGAAACCAGCAACTTCTACGAAACCGAAAATGGCCGACTCTACATTGACTTTACCGAAGATGTAGACTTCTACAAAGTAGACCTGAAAGCCGGAGATATCCTCAGCCTCGATGCCGACGCCAACCAGTTTGAACCGGGTCGCAAAGTCGATCCTTGGCTGCGGATCTTCACTGAAGACGGAACCGAAGTCGCTTCTAATGATGATGGTGCGGCGCCCGATGAAATCTTTAATTCAGGTTTCGAGCCATACATCGAGTTTACCGCTCCCGAAGATGGGTCTTATTATGTTGGGGTTGCTCTCTACAACAACGGAGAATATGATCCTCTCGTTCCCGGATCAGGCACAGGTAACTTTGACGCCGAACCAGACGGATACGGCCCCGGTGAATATACGCTCAACTTTGCTCTCAATAATCCTAACGCCTTTACTCCCGAACCGACAGAAATTCCAGCTTCTACAGGTGAAGGCCCGGTTATCTCCTTATTTGGAGTAACAGGTACCTACCAGAACGACTTTGAGAATGACGAATATGGTATTCTCTCGCCCAGCTTAGTAGAAACGGCACCCGAAGATGCGGGATCGGCTCTAAACTTCGTCTTGACCGCAAACGGTGAAGTTCCTGAAGGCGGTATTGAGGTCTATATCAACAGCGACATTGCCTTCCCCGACTACTTTGGTGGCTTAGAAGATGAGGAATTCGGCCAAGATTATGCGGTTCCCTATGGCGGCAACTTAAATAATAAACCGTTTACCCGAGGCGGACAGTTCCTTGATGCGGTTTATGATGAAAATGGTCAAGCGACAGGGTTTAAATTCCGCTTGGAAGAATCCTTTGCGACCATCTCACTCAACCCATCCAACCGTGCCGAACCGGAAACCGACGGCCCAGAAACCGCAACGTTCTTCTTGGAAGAAAGCGCTGGTTACAACGTCTCGCCGTTCAATAGTTCTACTGTTACCTTCTACGACACTATCGATCAGGCGCCCGTTCCGACAACAACTCCAGAGGTCAGCCTGGAAATTACTCCGACTGAACTCATTGAGTCCGAGGAAACAGAGTTTACCCTCAATTTCAGCTTGAGTGAAGCTCCACCCGCAGAAGGCGTACAGGTATACGTCAGCACGGGTACTGCCAACGCATTGAGTGAATTTAGCATCTTTGAAGCCGATATTGATGGGGGAGTCGCCATTCCTGATGGAAACATCTCAGGGTTCTACTTCCAGATGTTTGCTCCGACCGCTAGCATTACCTTACCTGTATTTAATAGCGTCGATGACATCGAAGGCATTGAAGAATACAATTTCACCATTGAACCGGGTGCTGGTTACACGGTAAACCCCGATAGCAGTAGCGCGGTTGTCACCATTAAAGATACCCCAGACTCCCAAATTCAAGTTAGTCTGACTACAGAACCCGAGGTTTTAGTTGAGTCGGAAGAAACGGTATCGGTTCACAACTTCAGCCTGAGTGCGGAACCCCCGGAAGAAGGTGTTACGGTTTCTGTAAATGCGCCCAACCTGTCCGAGTTTAACCTCGACGGTATTGTGGTTGAAGGCGGCGAAATTTCTAACGTCGCAGACGATAGCTTTGATCTGACCCTAACGGCAAAAGACGCGACTATTAGCCTCCCGGTTGCCAATGATGGTGAAGATGAAAGCCCAGAAGAAGTTACCTTCTCCTTAGAGGCGGGTACAGGTTATCAAGTTGATCCTGAAGGGGAAACTGCAACCTTTAGCATTGTTGATACTCCCGAACAGGCTGCCACGTCTCGTGATGAAGCCAATGATACCATTGCCAAAGCGATCGCTACAGGATTAACCTCTGGTAATTCTAATGTGAGCTTTGAGGGTGAAATTGGTCAATATTTTGCCGAAGACGAAGAAGGTAATAGCCTGACGGTTGATGCGTCTGAAGATGTTGATATGTACAGCTTCGCCCTCAATGCGGGAGATACTATCAAGATCGATGTAGACTCCTTTGAGTACGAAGTCGAATACTTCGATGTTCCCCAACGCTTAGACTCTCATCTGCGACTGTTTGATGGTGAAGGTAACGAACTCGCCAGCGTTAATAATGCGGGTGCGGCTGATGAAGTGTTTAGCGGTACTCGTGATCCTTACCTCGAATTTACCGCAACTGAAACAGGCACTTACTTTGTCGGTGTCAGTCAGTGGGGAAATACCATCTATGATCCCTTTGAAGCGGGTACGGGTAGTGGTCGCATTTCTCCTCTAACGGGTGTCAATATTGGTGAATACGAAATCGCCTTTGACCTAGTTCCCGGTGAGGATGGCGGTGATGAACCCGATATCGTTGGCACCGATGACGCGGATACCCTGGTCGGTGATGGGGAAAATAACAGCATCGATGCTTTAGGCGGTGATGACCTCGTTGCCGGACTCTTGGGCGATGATACCATCTTCGGTGGCGAGGGTGATGATGTCCTACGCGGTGATGCGAATAGCCGTTCTCCTGGCGGTTCTGACGGGGGTGATGACGTGATTTCCGGTGGTGCGGGTAATGACCGCATTGGCGGTAAAGGCGGTAATGACCTCCTCAGTGGGGATGAAGGCGATGATGAAATCTTCGGCGATGCGGGTGATGACACCATTATGGGCGTCACGGGTAACGATACTCTTACAGGGGATGATTTCTCTGGCGGAAGTGGTAGCGATCTGTTTGTCTTCGGAAGTGGAGATGGAACAGATTTAATTACTGATTTTGATGTTACTGAAGACTTCATTGGTTTAGTCGAAGGTGAACTCACGTTTGAGGAACTTTCGATTACCAATAGTGATGCAGGGGCGATGATTAGCGTGAGCGGATCAGGGGAAACCTTAGCGGTTCTCTCGGGTGTGGATGCGGATATTCTCACTCCTGAACTGTTCCTTGTGACCCCAAATGTTTCTTTTGGTTAATCAACACCGAAAGTAGCAAACTATCGGTCTAATTAGGTTAAAAGTAGAGGCTGGCTTAGGCTGGTCTCTACTGAAAATTTGATTCAAATTATCAGAGTTTTAAATCTAAAATCACCCTAATTTGGGGGATTTAAAAAACATTGAATCCTTGAGGAGAACACCAAGAGAGCAATCGATGTAGTTCAATAAAAAGGCTAAAAAATTATGCCAACACTTTCATTAACTGCAACTCCCACAACTCTAATTGAAGCAGAACAAACCCTATTAACGCTCAATTTTAACCTCGACGAACCGCCCCCAGCAGAAGGAATTATCGTTACTTTGAGCAGCGATATGATTAATTCACTCGGGGAATTTGATGTATTTGCAACTCAATTTTCCGGGGCGCAAATTGTTAGTGTGAGTGATAATACGGATGGTTTTACTTTACGACTAACCGAACAAACAGCAAGCATTAGTTTACCAGTCTTTACTGATAACGAGGAAGAAGGTAGCGAAACCATTACTTTTACTGTCGAAGCAGGTGTTGGATTAACTTTAGATCCTGATGCGAGTTCTGTAGCAATTACCCTTCAAGATATAGCAGATTCTACACCAACTCCAACTCCGGTTGAAAGTTTCTATGATGAAGCCGTCGATGGAGATATTTCTGGCGATCGCAATGCTCCAACAATACTTGAATTAGAAGAGGGTGTCAATTCTTTAACGGGGTGACAAACGCTGAGTATTTTTCTCGATACCCCGTCTACTTTTTCAATCACGGGTCATCTCTTGAACTTTGAATCTTGATCTCTAGAGAAGCTTGTGATCACGCTGTTGACCGAGCGATCGCCAATATTTTGTCAACTCATCTCATATGGTTTACTATACTTATTGACATTCATCCTCATTAACTAGAGATCTGATGGAATGGCTGGCTGCACCGATAGGCTTTATCAAATATCTTTTAACGGCTTTTGTGATGTACGGCTTGTTCATCGTCGTTGAACGTCTACATCCGGCTGAACCCCGTCAACCCCTGCGCCACCTGTGGTTTAACCTGAGATGGTATGTTCTCTACAGCTTGATTATCCTGTTAATTAGAGCAGCAGGTATCGGGTCTATTGTGACATTAACACAAGGCTGGCTAAATGCACCCTACATTGCTATACCTGCCCCGCGAAGCTTATGGGAATATATTGGCGTGGGTTTACTTTACCTGGGAATTACTGACTTTTTTTACTATTGGTTTCATCGCTGTCAACACACTAAACCGTTTTTGTGGGAACAGCACAAGTTTCACCACAGCGAAGTCTCCCTAAATGTTACGAGTACCCAGAGAGTCCATTGGCTAGAAGACCCGCTAATTCTTCTGTTTTTGAGTGTTCCGATGGGAATTCTGTTTCAGTTTGAGGGTCTTGAAATTGGGATTTTGGCGTTTATTGAGATTCTTTGGTTGCAGTTTATTCATATGAATCTGCGGCTGGAATTGGGCGGGTTTTCTCCGTTGATTACTGGGCCTCAACATCATCGGATTCATCATTCTTTTGAAGAGAAACATCTCGATAAAAACTTTGCGGCGTTTTTCCCTTTTTGGGATATTGTATTCGGGACTTACTATCGACCCCGTAAAGGTGAGTTCCCCGCAACAGGGTTAGCCACAGGCGAGAACTATAACAATCTTTGGGTTGCTGTGATGCTACCGTTGCGAGAATGGAGTGGGCCTCGTTATTTCAAGACTTGGATGAAGAAAATTGCTTTTCACAAGTCCCTCCACTAAAGGAGTATGAGTTTTTTTTGGAAAGATTTTTGTTTGATGCGACTACCGTAAAAAATTGTACTGTTTTTTTATAGAATTGAGGAGTCTAACTTTAGTGAATTTGTCAAATCTCAGAATTAAAGTACCTGTATTGATTGGAATTGCGATCACAATTTTTCTAGGATTAGCAAAAGATGTTAAATCGGCATCGTTAGTTGAGGATATTAGTGAAAATCCTTTCTTGTTAGAAGTTGTTAATCGTAGTTCTTTTACGAATACAGTTTCCGATGATCTTGCTGAAGAACTCGATCTCATCTTTGCTGAAACAACGGATGATATTCCGGGGGCTTTTATGGCAATTATTAGCCCGAGAGGAACTTGGTTAGGAACGAGTGGGTTTTCACAGCTAGAAACTCAAACCCCGTTAACGGTTGAAGATCGATTTGAAATTGGGAGTATTACTAAGATTTTTGTGGCGACAACGGTTTTACAATTAGTAGAAGAAGGAATGCTAACGCTTGAAGATACTTTAGATGAATGGTTGCCGTCTCAAGTGTTAGAAAATGTTCCCAATGCTGAACAGATTACGATTCGTCAATTGTTAAATCATACGAGTGGAATTGTTGATTATACTCTGCCGTTGTTCTTTCAAGCCCAAAGAAATCCGGGTATATTTTTACAAGAATGGCAACCGGAAGAACTTTTGACTTTTATTAGCAATCAAGAACCCTATTTTTCGCCAGGTGAATCTTGGGAATATTCTAATACGAATGTGATTTTATTGGGGTTAATTGTAGAAACGGCAACTCAATCGAATATTGCGGCTGAAATTCGTTCTCGGGTTCTTGAACCTTTAGCGTTAAATAATACCTTTTTTGCGGAGGAAGAAGACATTCCGGGAGGCTATGTTGATGCTTATTGGGATTTTGATCAAGATGGCACGTTTAATAATATTTCTCAGGCTAATTTATCTTGGGCTTGGGCGGCAGGTGCGATGGTTTCTAACCCAACAGATATGGCACGATTTATTGCAGGTTTGTTGACTGGGGATCTTTTAGAACCTGAATCTTTGGCAGAAATGTTGACTGTGGTTAAACCGATTGATTCTAATAATTATGATGCTTATGGTTTAGGAATTGGGGTGTTAGAAAGTCCGATTAGACAATGGTATGGTCATCGAGGTTTAACGTTAGCCCATCGCTCAAATTTATTCTATTCTCCGACGGATAATGTGATTTATATCGAGTTGATTAATTCACGAGATTTAGATAATATCAGTAATCCCATTTTTCGGGCTTGGCGTGAAGCTCAAGAACCGATTGCATCCGTACCTGAACCGGGAATATTATCGGCGTTTGGGGTGGTTTTAGTGGGTGGATTTTTGATTCGGTTTAAACGGCAAGCTGACAGTAAATAGATTATACAGACTCCTAATTGCAGCAAAATACCTTAATAAAAGTCGATCTAAGCATTGATGGAGTTTAATGTCAAGTTTCAATATTGTCTGGTTAATTGGGCCTGTTTCAACGGTCTTATTAGCTGTTCCTGTGTCAGTTTATTGGGTGCAAAATCGAGTTCAAGTGACACCTGAACTTATCGAAACTTTAACGGTTCCTGTGGAAGCTAAAGAAATTACCGTGCGAATTACAGCCAGTGGAGTGGTACAACCTGTACGGCGAGTAAATCTCAGTCCAAAAACACAAGGACGCTTGGCTCAATTATACGTTGAACAAGGCGATCGCGTGCAAGTGGGTCAACTGATTGCCCGTATGGAAAGTGGCGAAATAGAGGCGCAATTATTACAAGCAAAAGCGCAATTAGTTAGAGTAAAAGCTAACTTACAAAAACTCAAAACCGGAAGTCGTCCCGAAGAAATTGCAGCAGCCGAAGCGAGGTTAAATCAAACTCAAGCCCGTTTAGCTGAATTAGAAGCGGGAACTCGTTCCGAAGAAATTGCTCAAGCTCAAGCGAAATTAAATGAAGCAGAAGCAAGATTAGCGGATGCTCGTTCGGGAAGTCTTGAAGAAGAAATTGCTCAAGCTCGATCAAGAATTGAAGCGAATGAAGCGGAATTAGAACTGGCTAATGAACGGGTTAATCGCTATAAAAATTTACGAGAACAGGGCGCAATTTCTCAAGATGAACTCGAAGAATATCGACAAAATGAACGGCGATTGAGTGCGATTGTAGAGGAATCTCAAAGACGTTTAGAACAACTTCAACAAAGTCGAAAAACTCAAATAGAACAATTACAAGCAACGGTTGACATGGAACGTCAAGCCTTGCGACAATTGCAAAATGGGGCGCGTCCTGAAGAAATTGCTCAAGTTCAAGCTGAAGTTGCTGAAGCCCAAAGTCAACTCAATGAATTATTAAATGGAACTCGACCTGAAGAAATTGCAGGTGCCGAAGCTGAAGTTGCCGAAGCAGAAGCCTCTGTTCAGTATTATCAAACTCAGTTAAAAGATACAGAAGTTCGCGCTCCTTTTGCGGGAATTATTGCCCAACGTTATGCAGTAGAAGGGGCGTTTGTTACCCCTGCAACTTCGGCATCTGATGCGACTTCTGCGACTTCAACTTCGATTGTAGCCTTGGCAAAAGATTTAGAAGTTTTAGCCAAAATTCCGGAAGCGGATATTGGGCAAATTAAACCCAATCAAAAAGTAGAAATTGTTGCGGATGCTTACCCGGATCAAGTGTTTGCAGGACAAGTGCAGTTAATCGCACCGGAAGCGGTAAAAGAACAAGATGTTACTTTGTTTCAAGCCAGAATTGAAATTAGTACAGGCAAAGAAAAACTTCAGTCTGGGATGAATGTTGATCTCAAGTTTGTAGGAGAAACTCTCAAAAATTCACTCGTTGTTCCGACGGTTGCTATTGTCACCCATCAAGGAGAAACGGGGGTTTTAATGCCCGATGAAGAAAATAAACCGGAATTTCATCCGGTGACAACGGGTTCCACGTTAGGGAATCAAATTCAGATTCTTCAAGGTGTACAAACAGGTGATCGCGTTTTTGTTGAATTACCAGAAAATCAAACGTTAGAAGACATTATCAAGTAAAAAAAGTGGAATCTATTGGCTTAGACTTCTACAAATAAACTCATCCGTTAAAAAAGCCAAAACCCCAAAAAACCAAAATCAACCCATCCGTTACAATCAACTTATCCATTACAAATGAATTTTCTAGAACAGGTTAAAATGGCAACCCAAACTCTACTCGCTCATAAAATGCGAAGTAGTTTAACAATGTTGGGGATTATTATTGGAAATGCTTCTGTTATTGGGATGATTGGAGTCGGAGAAGGCGCTCAAGAATTTGTCAGTCAACAGGTCAATTCTTTTGGGCCGAATGTGTTGTTTGTTCTGCCTGGAAGTCCTGAAGCCCAAAGTCGTCCGGTTTATCCGCCTCAAACTTTAGTCTTAGAAGATGCGGAAGCTATTGCTGAACAGGTTCCTACTGTTAAAGAAGTTGCTCCTTCTATAACGGGAAGTGAACTCATGTCTTATCGTGGAAAAAATTCTTCTGCTGCTTTAGTTGGGGCGACTCCTGAATATCTAACGGTTCGGGGTTTTGATGTGGCTAGAGGACGATTTATTAGCGATTTAGATTTAAAACGGAATGAACAAGTTGTTGCTTTGGGTTCAGAAATTGCTGAACAATTATTTGGCAATGAAGACCCTTTAGGAAAATCGGTGCGACTCAAAAATATTAGTTTACAAGTCGTTGGGGTCATGCAGGCTAAAGGTTCAACGCTCGGAAATAATCAAGATATGAATGCTTTTATTCCGGTGACAACGATGGCTAATCGAATTGTTGGAAAAACTTCACCTTATGGTATTCAAGTCACTTTTATTTCGGTTTCTGTAGAAGATCAATCTAAAATGAAAGCGGCTCAATTTCAGATTGAAAATTTATTGAGACTGCGACATAAAATTACAAACGAAGATGATTTTACCGTTCAAAGTCAAAAAGAGTTGATGGAAAGACTCAGTAAAATTACCGGGGCGTTGACAATATTATTGGCAGCAACAGCAGCTATTTCTCTGTTTGTAGGCGGAATTGGGATTATGAATATTATGCTGGTTTCTGTTACTGAACGAACTCAAGAAATCGGACTGCGAAAAGCAATTGGTGCTTCTCAACGGGATATTTTGATGCAGTTTATTATTGAAGCTGTAATTTTATCGGCTGTGGGAGGATTAATCGGCACAACAGTTGGAGTTGGCGGTATATTTATCATCGGAATGTTAACGCCTTTATCGGCTGGAGTTTCACCGATTGCTATTGCCGTTGCGGTGAGTGTTTCTGGGGGAATTGGGTTGTTTTTTGGGGTATTTCCGGCTAAACAAGCAGCCAAACTTGACCCGATTGTTGCGTTGAGAAGTGCTTAATTTGTGGAATTAAAAATATTGTAGGGGCGGGTTCCGAACAAATCTATGTCTTCTCCGCAACAATCTACATAAACCCGCCCTCTTTTCCCTGATTGATATAGCTTCTTTGTGTTCTTTGTGTCTTTGTGGTTAAATTAGGCTTGCTCTTTGTAAAGATACCAGTGATCACTGCTATATCTAGCATTTTTTTTCAATTTAATATAAGAACAGTTTAAGATAACCGAATTAACTCTCTTAAAATAGAGTTGATTCTGAGGTTAAGTAACTGGAGTAAAAGCGATTGATGAGAATGCAGAAAGAAATGATCTCCTGGGAGAGTTTTTAAACAAAAATCAGCCGTTGTTTGCTGTTCCCAAGCTTGCATCTCTGCTTGACTCACTTGTTTATCTTCTAAACCATAGAATGCTGTAATATCAAAGGTTAATGGGGGTTCTGACTGATAGGTATAGGTTTCTAAAACTGCAAAATCTGCCCGTAAACTGGGTAATAATAAATCCATTAACTCTTGATTTTGTAAAACGGCTTCTGGGGTACCATTGTAACGCCGTAATTCTTCGATAAACTCAGGATTTGATAACTGATGAATGGGGGGATCGGGATCAGGAATTTGCGGCGCACGACACCCCGAAACAAACAAATGTTGGGGACTAAGACCATATTCTCGACGCAGTTGACGCGCTAATTCAAAACAGACTAATCCTCCCATACTGTGACCCAAGAAAACAAAGGGTTTATCTAAATAAGAATGAATAGCTAAAGTTAACGCTTCTATGAGAGGTTTAAGTTGAGTATAGGGCGGTTCACGCAGACGTTTTCCTCGCCCCGGAAGTTCAACCGCACAGAGTTCAATATTGGGAGAAAAATAAGCTGACCAGTTGCGAAAAATTAACGCTCCGCCGCCAGCATAATGAAAACAAAATAAGCGTAATTTTGCTTTGGGATTAGGTTCAGGACAAGTCAGCCAATGATTAAAGTTTTGTATTGTTGTCATGTTTGAAAGCCTTTACAACAGAGGATGGTCGTAGTCAGAGGTCAATTGCTGTTTAGTGACACCCACCACAATGGCGGCAACCATGAGGGCTATTACCCCTAATTTGAATGCGCCTAATTTTATGGATGAAAAGCCTTTCAACACAAGAAATTTCCAATGCTAGAGTGCTATACAGATTAACTCTCAAAAAAGGTCAAGCAGAAAAATTGAGCGAAATCTGGTTTTTTGACCAATCTCCCTGTATAATACCATAGCTATATTGAGAATAATTGTAAACAAGATGAACTGGAGTATCTTTTTAGCGGCGGCGGGGAGTGCCAGTGTTGAGTTCTTGGAAACGGCAGCGATTGCTTATGCGATCGCCCGTTCCGGCTATGCACGAGAGGCGATCTGGGGAACTGTCGCCGGGTTGACGGTAGTGGCTGTCGTAGCGATCGCTCTGGGTAGCAGTTTGCAGTTTATCCCCTTATCCTTATTGCAAATAGTTATTGGTAGTCTCCTCATCTGGTTCGGCTGGGGATGGGTGAAAAAGTCCGTTTTGCGACAAGCCAAAGGAAAACGCGCAGGCTGGATGAGTGATGATCCCCTAGAAGCTGAAGGAATTTCCATCGAAACGGAACCGCAAAGTTTTAGTCCCTTGAACTTTATGATCATGGCAAAAAGTGCCGCTTTAGAAGGCTTAGAAGTCGCCATTATTGTGACAACATTAGGCTTGGCTTCTGGGGCGTGGAAAGAAGCAATGAGTGCAACTATTTTAGCCCTAGTTTTCTCCCTGGGTTTAGTTACATTACTCCATCAATATTTACTCAAGCTTCCTGAAGTTTTAATTAAACTTTGTGCCGGAATTTTACTCACGGCGTTAGGTACATTTTGGCTCGGAGAAGGACTCAGTTTTGAATGGCCTTTTGAAGAATTTGCAATTTTAATGTTAGTCAGTTTGTATAGTTTAGCTGCAACTGTAGCGATATATATCCTGAAAAAAAATAAACTCAAAAATGCAGAATTTAAGGCGTTCAAAACTTCTGAAGTTCGGGAGTAATGGCTTCAATGTTTTAAAAATAAAAGGTCACGTTCACTAACTCATTTTATAATTCAAAGGATTCAACATTATGATCACATCAGAACTGGTAGAAAATCAAACCGAATGCACCTATTGTAACGTTTTTTCTAAAGCGAATGGAGCCGATCCGATTGGTACTGCACCCACCGTTGAACAATGGTTAATTGTAGAAGTTCCTCAGCCTTGGACAAGTAACCCCTGGAAAAATAATTCTAGGCTTCAGCCTATTGTTGAAGTGTTGAAACAGTGGGAACAGCTCAACCCTAAAATTATGCTAAGACCCCTGTTAGTTGTTCCCGATGAAGACTATTCTAAACCAGGTTATGTTAGGATTTTTCATTACTGTCGTTCAACTGTATTATTTTCTGAGTTTGAAAAACAGGAATATCTGTTTCCTGAAGATCAACTTAGTTCAGTGATTCATGCACTGTTAATTCAACCTCAGAAGTTAGAAAAATTTGAACACTATCGCCAAAATACTCAAGATATTCGAGAGATTTTAGTTTGTACTCATACTCAAGTGGATCGGGCTTGTGGTCGGTTTGGTTATCCGCTTTATCAAGAACTCCGTCAAAACTATGCTGCTAATTCTCAAAAAAAGCTAAGAATTTGGCAAACAAATCATTTTGGCGGTCATCAATTTGCCCCGACTTTAATTGATTTTCCTTCGGGTCGGTTTTGGGGTCATTTAGAGTCTGATATCCTCGATTTACTCATTCATCAAGAAGGAAATTTAGTAGATTTAAAACCCTATTATCGGGGATGGTCTGGTTTGGTCAAATTTGCTCAAATAGCCGAACGAGAAATCTGGGATAAAGAAGGTTGGAATTGGTTAAATTATCATAAATCAGGTCGTGTTATTGCTCAAGATCAAGGTGGTATTTTCATCTACATTTTGAAACAGATTTTACGATTGATTCCTCTCCCTCAAGCTAAAATTTTACGAAAAAAACTTGAACAAAAAGCGATCTGGGTTGATGTTATTATTGAATACAATTCCCCAGAAAATACAGTTCAAGGAGCTTACACAGCGAGAGTTAAATTGAGCGGAAAAGTTCTCAGTTTACTGAGATCCGGTGAACAGGTTAAACCCAAAGCTGTCGAACAATACCAAGTTAGCCGTTTGCTGAAAGTGAACTAACTTCTTTTTCAACCGTTTTCAACGGTTTTAATTGAAATCCCCAAAATCCAAGGAGCAATAATCCCACCGAACTCATAACATATAAAAGGGCGATTCCTGCTCCTTTTTCACTGCCAAATATAGGGCTAAAAAAGGGTGATAAAACGCCTCCGGGCTGCATTGCGGGTTCAAAGATATAGTCTGCTAAAGGCCCTGCTATTAAATACGCAACAGCAGAAACACTTTGACGCATGAGCGATCGCATGGCTAAAATTCGTCCTTGAATATCAGGTGAAACTTGAGTTAACCAAATCGAAGTATCTGAACTTCCCATTAAGGGAAAATTCAACGAAGAACAAAATTGGGCAGGAATCCAAACAAAAGCGGTTTCACCTAAACCAAATATTGTTTTACTGATTCCTGCTCCCATCATCGCCAATAATACCCCATTAATTCGGCGTTTTGTTCCTCCCCAAATCGTAACAATAATCGCACCTGTAATTCCTCCTGCACCTGCCGCAGATGCCGCAAATCCTAATATATTGCTATCTCCGCCACTACGCGCTAATATCATTGGCTCATAAATTGCAGCGCCAATATCGTGAGCAAATCCAAATAAAGTTGTAACTGTTAATAATGCTAATAAACCTGATTTCTGCCAAACATAGGAAAATCCAAAGGTGATTTGTTTCCCAATCGTTTGTTCAGATAGATTGTTTGAATTAGAGGGTTGAGGTTGAGGAATAACTGTCAGTAGTAAAGTGGCGATCGCAATGATAAAAGTAAAAATATCAATGATCAAAACTCCCTCAAATCCAATGACTGGATAAAATATTCCTGCTAAAGCGGGAGCGAGAATACTTGAACCATAATTAAGAGCGGCTCCCATACTGGTAGCGCGAGTATAATTTTGGGGAGAAACTAACAGAGAAATTGAGGCTTGATAAGCTAAAATTTGAATTTGATTAAAGGGAGTATTAATCGCAATCGCAATATAAAGATGCCAAATTTCTAAGCTATTTGTTAAAGCCAAGAATAATAAAACAACTGTTGATAAACCTGCAACTAAATCCGAAACTAAAATTAACAGTTTACGGTTTACCCGATCTACAATAATCCCTGAAAACAGCGTTAGAACAAGGCTAGTAGCAATTCCAAAAAAGCCACCTAGAGATAACGTTGTCGCCGATTCACTCAATGACCACATCCAGATAACACTGGCAAAATAAGTCATTGTGCTACCAATTGCTGAAACTAACTGTCCAAACCAAAGAATAGTAAACGTTCTCATAAAATTAGTGGCTTTGAAAATTAGTAGTTTTGAAATTATAGAACTGGATTTTCTGTTATAAAAATATTTATAAAAGTTTAAGTTCCAGTCAGAAATTGGGTTTCTGAGTAAATTCAGACAGACAAACTCATAGGATACTCGAAATGAGAATTTCAAGTGTCCCGAAATTGGAATTTTATCGAGATATCGACTCAATCGTTCTGAATCATGGTATTCTACTGTTGCTACTCATTCTCAGCTAGAGCTAATCTATTCTGACAGGTTTGATTCAATAACGCAACGGAATTTGAAAAATGGCTATCACAATCGGTATCACGGCTGACCCATCAATTTTAATTGAAGATGAAGGAAGCGCAACCACCATTACTTTTAACGTTGAGGGAGAAATTCCCGATGATGGAGTTGTCATCACTCTCGATAACGACACTCCCTTTGCTTTGGGTGACTTTAATATTTTGATACCTCCTCCCGAAGTTACTGGAGGTCAAATTATTAGAGGAAATGCTGACAATAGCGGATTTGATTTTAGAATTCTTGATAACACCGCCACAATTATCTTACCTATTTTTGATGACGACGATCTCCCACCTAACGATCCAAATTTTAACCGAAATAATGATATTGGCGTAGAAGAGACGACATTTTTTTTGGTAGAAAACGACGCTTATAGTATTGATGCGAATGCGAGTCAAATTACTTTAAATTTAGCCGATACAGCATCTCAACTCAATAGTCCTCCGGTTGCGGACAACGATGATTACACAACTCCTTTTGAAACTGTTTTAACGGTTAATCTAACGGAGGGAATTATTAGCAATGATATCGATGATGATGGCGATGAACTCACGGCTACTTTAATTACTGAACCAAGTAATGGAAGTTTAACCTTCAATCCAGATGGAACATTTAATTATACACCCAATTTAGATTTTACTGGAAGCGATAGTTTCACCTATCAAGTAAACGATGGAACCGACAATTCTAATATTGCTACCGTTAATCTAACAGTTGGAGAAGCGCCTAATATTCCTCCAGTTGCGACGGATGATAACTATACCACTCCATTTGAAACCGTTTTAACAGTTAATCTAACGGAGGGAATTATTAGCAATGATATCGATGATGATGGCGATGAACTCACGGCTACTTTAATTACTGAACCAAGTAATGGAAGTTTAACCTTCAATCCAGATGGAACATTTAATTATACACCCAATTTAGATTTTACTGGAAGCGATAGTTTCACCTATCAAGTAAACGATGGAACCGACAATTCTAATATTGCTACCGTTAACTTAACAGTTGGAGAACCGCCTAATATTCCTCCGAATATTCCTACTATTAGCTTCACGGCAACTCCTGAAACGTTAATCGAAACTGAATCTACTGAGTTAACTTTTAACTTTGAACTCAGCGAACCTCCAGCGCAAGAAGGGATTACGGTGATTTTGGAAAGTAATACTCCTCAAGGGTTTACTCAGTTTTATTTATCCAATGTTAACTCATCAGGAATTGGAAATATTAATGATGTTTCACCCAATGAAGATTTTTTTGCTTTTGCTATTACCATTCTTGAACAGAATGCTAGTATTAGTTTACCCATTTTTCAAGATGTTCTTGACGAAGAAGAACAAGTTATTAGTTTTCAATTAGTAGAAAGTGAAAATTATAACCTAGCAGAAGATTATACTCCGATTTCAATTACATTTATTGATGAAAATCCTGATGATTCGGGAGAGAATCCTGACGAGGATATTGATGAAAATCCTGATGATTCGGGAGAGAATCCTGATGAGGATATTGATGAAAATCCTGATGATTCGGGAGAGAATCCTGACGAGGATATTGATGAAAATCCTGATGATTTGGGAGAGAATCCTGACGAGGATATTGATGAAACTCCTGATGATTCAACCAACCAACCTCCTACTTTAACAACCCCTATCCCTGATCAAGCTGGATTACAACAGCTAGGATTTAGTCTCAATCTCAGTCAAAATTTTAGTGATCCTGAGAACGATCTTATAACCTATTCAGTAACAGGTTTACCTGCTAATCTAGAATTTGATTCAAACAGTGGATTAATCGTTGGAATTCCCACACAACCCGGACAATTTAATGTTACTGTAACGGCTAGTGACTCGCAAGCAAATCAAATTCAAGATAGCTTTGAACTCCTGATTTCACCGTTTGTTGTTCCCCAACTTCCTCCTATTCCGGAATCTTTTTCTCCTGAACCTGAACTGGAAGCTGAACCGGAACCCGAACCGATTATTCCGATAGAAATTGAATTACCTACTCCCGAACTAAATTCAGAGATTAACTCAGAAATATTCGGAGATTTAGAAGATAATGAACTGATTGGAACCGAAGAAAACGACGCGCTTTTTGGAAATCAAGGAAATGATTCTATTTTAGGTTTAGAGAAGGATGATAATCTATTTGGAGGTGAAGATGATGATCGGATTATTGGTGGTTTAGGGAATGATGTAATTTTTGGAGAAAAAGGAAATGATTCTCTATTTGGTGATGATCCTTCAAGCGGAAATTCTCAACGTCGAGATTTTATCATCGGAGGTGAAGGAGATGATTTAATTTTTGGAAATCAAGATGAAGATACACTAATTGGCGAGGAGGGGAATGATAGCTTTTATGGGGGTAAAGGAGATGATTTAATTTTTGGAGGTGAAGGAGATGATTTTCTTTCAGGAGATGCAGGAAATGATACCCTAATTGGCGGGTTAGGACGGGATAAGTTTATGCTTTCAACAGGTCAAGGAACCGATACCATTGTAGGTTTTGAAGCCGGAACAGATAGCTTTGAACTCGCTGGAGAATTAACCTTTGATCAACTCCGAACCACCCAACAAAATGGTCTAACTCAAATTCGCTTGTTGGATACTGATGAAATTTTAGCAGTTCTTGATGTTGAGGCTAATAAACTGGATATTTCTCCTCTAGAAAATGAAGAAAATCCCAATTCTGAAAATGATAATGATGATCAAGATGAACCGAATGATGATAATAACAATCAACCTCCTGAAAATCCCTCTGATAATGGAAATCAGCCGGATAATCCTGAACCAGAAGATGAGTTAATTCAAGTGAGTTTTAGCGCGAGTCCAAACACATTGATTGAAACAGAAGGAACTCGGTTAAACTTTGAATTTTCACTCAATCAACCGCCTCCAGAAGACGGACTACGAGTCTTTGTAGACAGCGATCTTCCTCGATCTTTGACTCAACTCGATCTCACCGAACTTTCCTATACAGGAGGTGAAAGTTTCCCGACAGGAGACTTTGATTTTACCGGGTTCGCGTTTACTATTACCTCACAAACCGCAAGCATTAGTGTTCCGATTTTTGATGACAGTTCTCTCCCTCCAGAGGAAAGTGAAGAAGGCGCCGTTCCTGTTACTTATCGACTTTTAACCCGAAATGGCATTAGTTCTCAAGACTTAGCGGAAGTGGAAGCGAGTCAGAGTATTAGTGAGTATCTGATTGATCCGAGTCTCAACTCTAGCACGATTATTTTCGCAGATAGTCCTGAAAGTCTTGTGTAACAGGAGATGAAGCCTGGAATCTTTGAGAGTGCATAAAAGCTTTGGGTTCCTCCTATTCAAACAGTAGAGAAGGAAAAAAACTCCACAAGAATAGAGGAACTCAATCATGCTTTTTTCTCAAAAATCCATCGTTACTTTCACTATAGTTAATACCTTTTTAGTTGGATTAGCTTTGAGTGTGAGTCCAACTCCAGGATTAGCTAGAATGGCTCAGAATAGCCAAATTAAAAGGACTCCAGTTCAGCCGCAAATTCAGCCTAATACTAATTTTGGAGTCTCTCCTGATTTCAAAGGAAACTGGAAAGGAAACCTCCACGCCAAAGGAGATGATGCTCTCACCATCCTTGAAATTGTGGTTTTCTCTAACTCTGGTTCCAACTATCAAGGAACTTGGAAACATCACGGTTCTAAGTACAATGCTAAAAACGATACTTGGGAAGATACAATTCTTCAGCAAGGAACGTTAAAAGCCTCCAGACAAGGAAATGAAGTGACTCTAGAATTGAACGGATTTAATGGTAATAAACTGGTTTTAAGCGGAACGTTAACCCCGAGTAAAATTTCCGGAGAAGTTGTTGGATTTTCCAATTTTGTCTTCTCTTTTGCGAAACAATAAGAGAATTGCTCCCCCCAAATCCCCCTTAATCAGCAAAGGGGGACTTTGAGGTTGATCGAGAGAATCTTAAAAATTATTGAGAATAATTTTTTAACAGAGGGGAGGAAGCCTGAGTGGGAAACCCTGAGATCTAGCCCAAACCGGAGAAAGCTGCAAACCCCTAAAACCCTTACACTGTATAGATTATAAGTTGACTTATCATATATTTTTCACAAAAGTCTTTTCAAAATCCTCCTAAAAGTGATACACTCTCATCTACCGTTATTAAAACTAAGTCTCAAATAGCTGAGAAGTTCGTTTTAATCAACGGTGATCTCTGATCGATTTGCTTCTCCCTGTAACCGAAGTTGACGGGGTACACATCTTGTCAAAATTTGGGGAAGTCAAAAGTCTCTTTCTTTTAATATAAGGAGTAATTTTCAACAAGCAAGTTTGAACTTCCGACTGTTCGTGCCGCCTCGGCGAAGGAGAATCGCATCACCCTGGTACATTCACCGATTTTTCTGGCTAAACTCACAAACGTTGTGTTGTCCCGATGGGACTACGGGCGGAAATCTAATTGATCATCTAGGGTTGCAAATAACAAGAATTTATGTCAATAATATAAAAAGTCTTGACTGGGCGGGTGTATCACAGATGAAATCGAAGCTGCCATTTAACGCCAACCCCGAGCAAGTCTGATCTTGAAGTTTCTGCTTTAACTTAAGATTAATTCTCAAGAAACGCATATTTTGGGTTAAGTCACAGAGAGAGAAATGATCGAGCTTCTAGAATCTACCTCAACAAACCTTTATCAAGCGACGACCTTAGTTGAACTGCTAAAGTATCGAGCCGCAACCCAAAGTGATCGCATTGGTTTCATCTTTCTCACAGATGGCGAGATGGACGAAGTTCGTCTCAGCTACGGGGCTTTAGATCAACAAGCCAGAGCGATCGCCAACCAACTTCAGGGGCGAAAAGGAGAACGCGCCCTTCTACTCTACCCACCCAGTTTAGAATATATTTGCGCTTTATTCGGATGTTTTTATGCAGGAGTTGTCGCGGTTCCAGCTTATCCCCCTCGGCGCAACTCCAATCTTTTACGCTTACAAAGTATTATCGCAGATGCTCAAGCTAGCGTTATTTTAACGACAAGTGCGTTATTAGAAAATATTCAAAAATTTGCGGCTAACTCTATTATCACCACAGATCATTTAATCCCAAATTTTTACTCAACAGAAGAAGTTAACATTACTCCTGAAACCCTCGCCTTTTTACAATATACCTCGGGTTCAACGGGAAACCCTAAAGGGGTAATGCTAACTCACGAAAACTTACTTCACAACTCAAAAATCATCCATCATTGCTTTGAACATACTGCCAATAGCCGATGTGTAATTTGGTTGCCTCCTTACCATGATATGGGATTAATCGGAGGAATTTTGCAACCTTTTTATGGCGGTTTTCCTGTTATTTTAATGTCGCCCGTTCATTTTCTCCAAAAACCGATTCGTTGGTTACAAACTATTTCCCGTTATCAAGCAACAACGAGCGGCGCTCCTAACTTTGCCTATCAACTTTGTCTGCGAAAAATCAAACCCGAACAATTAAAAACCCTCGATCTCAGCAGTTGGGATGTGGCTTTTGTAGGGGCTGAACCGATTCAAGCGAAAACCTTAGAAAACTTTGCTGAAACTTTTGCAAGTTGTGGCTTTCGTTCAGAAGCATTTTATCCTTGCTATGGTTTAGCAGAGGCGACGTTATTTGTCTCAGGTGGGAAGAAATCAAAACCTGTCGTTGTGGAAACAATAGAAACCCCAGCACTGGCAAAAAATAAAGTTATTCTAAGTTCTAAAAATTCTGCTCATCCTCAAAAAATAGTCAGTTGTGGTCAAGTCAAATTTGATTACAATCTGGAAATTGTTCAGCCCGAAAGTTTAACCGCTTGTTCAGAGGGAGAAATTGGCGAAATTTGGATCTCTGGGGCAAGTGTAACCCAAGGGTATTGGAAAAAAACTGAACTGACTCAACAAACTTTTAAAGCCTATTTATCAACGGGAGAAGGGCCATTTTTAAGAACGGGAGATTTAGGTTTTATAAAAAATAACGAACTGTTTGTGACCGGACGTTTAAAAGAAGTAATTATTATTAGAGGTCGCAATTATTATCCCCAAGATATCGAACAAACCGTTCAAAAAATTAGTTCAGATTTTCGTTTAGGTTGTGGTGCTGCTTTTGGAGTCGAACTTGAAGGCGAAGAACGTTTAGTTATCGTTCAAGAAGTCGAACGAACAGCTTTAAAAACCCTTGATATTAATAACACTATTGAAAAAATTAAACGCGCCATTTCAGAACATCATCAACTGCAAGTGTATGAAGTTATTTTCCTGAAACCCGGTACAATTCCCAAAACCACGAGCGGCAAAATTAAACGTTATGCTTGTCGTGAGCAATATCTAGAAAATCGTTTAGATGCTATTAATGATTCTGAGTTTTCCTCCCCTAATCAAGCGAATAATTCATCGGAACAAACTGATCAATTGATTCAATGGTTGCGTCAGTATGCGAGTGAAAATATTAACTCTCGTCTCATAGATGAACGGCGATGTATTCCCCCTCATATTGTTCTCGATTTTGGCAACAAAGGACTGTTAGGAATGCAGGTTCCTAATGAGTATGGCGGCTTAGGTTTAAACAATGTTGACACCCTAAAAGTATTAGAACAACTCGGTGCAATTGATACGACTTTAGCACTATTTGTTGGACTCAATAATATATTAGGAATTCGCCCCATTCTCAAATTTGGCAGCAACACTTTAAAAAGCGAACTTCTCCCCCAATTAGCAACAGGTCGAGAACTCGCCGCTTTTGCCCTCACCGAACCCTCAGCCGGGTCAAATCCCCAAGCAATTCAGTCAAGTGCGAGTAACAGTTTAGACGGTTGGTTACTCAACGGGACAAAAATCTGGAGTGGTTCTGCGGCTTGGGCCGGGGCGATTAACGTCTTCGTCAAACACCCGGAAACAGGCGGAATCAGTGCTTTTGTGGTGCGCCGAGGGACACCCGGACTGCGACAGGGGCCAGAAGCCCTCACGATGGGAATGCGGGGCATGGTGCAGAATACGGTTTATCTCAATGATGTGTTAGTTGAAAAAGACTCTCTATTAGGCGAGGCAGGTCAGGGGTTAAACGTCGCCCAAGACGCCATGATGTACGGGCGTTTGGCAATTGCAGCCGCAAGTATTGGCGGAATGAAACGATGCGCCCAGTTGATGTTACGGTATAGCCAACGACGGGTTATTTCTACCGGACACCTGATTAATAACCCGTTTATTTTAAGTCGTTTAAATGAATTAACGGCTGGAATTACGGCGATAGAAACGTTAGTTAATCGCATCGCAAAATTATTAGATAAAGGCGAATTTATTCCCGCAGAAGCTTATACTGTTTGCAAAACCGCAGGTGCAGAATTTTTCTGGAAAGCCGCAGATAATTTAGTGCAGATATTGGGAGGACGAGGATATATTGAAACGAATTTCGCCCCTCATATTTTACGCGATGCCAGAGTTTTACGGATTTTTGAAGGGCCGACAGAAACGTTGAATTTCTTTCTCGGTTCACGAGTGGTTAATAATAGCCAAGAATTAGAACAATTGATGAGTCAAACGTTAGGAGCGCCTGAAGTTTATCAAAGACTTAAAGAGGCGGCTGAACAAATCCGTGAGTTCACTTCTGTAGACTGTTTTTCATCCTTACAAGTTCGCCAATGGGTTTCAATTCAGGTCGGAGAATTAGCAAGTTTTGCAATATTATGGGCAGCTTTAAAGGGATTAAATTCGACCTCTCAAGAAATTAAACGTTCTCTAAATTGGACACAGCTAAATTTTGAACAAAAACTGACTCAAGCCCTTTCTCAGACACCGAATGATGCTGTTGTCAGATCAGTTAATCAAACCACAGATTTAATCTATAGTTATATTGAAAGCATTGGAGAAATCGAACAAAGTTTTTCGGGTGAAGACACGGAAGTTGATCAATTACTTCAAAAATATGATTCAAGAAGTATTAGAGAAGTTCAAGTAAAAGTTTCACCTCAAGACTATAAAGAAATCTGCTTTAAATCCCTCTCTAATCTTAACCCTTCTCAATCAACTGAACGTTTACAAGATGAGTTAATTGAGTGGCTGAGTCGCAAGTTAAAAATACCTGTTCATCAAATAGACCCTACTCATGCCTTTGCCGATTATGGAATGGACTCAGTGATGGCGGTTGAATTAGCCCAGGATTTAGAAGAAAAATTAGGACTTTCTCAGCCCTTAGAAGCGACAATAGCCTGGAACTTTCCAACGATTAAATCTCTCGCCCAGTATCTCAGTCATTTAACCACTGGAACACAGCAAGAAACAGTAAAAACGCAGGAAAAACAACCACAAAAAGTTAAATCTACTCTCAACAATCTTGATTTACTTTCTGAAGTAGAAATGGCACAGTTACTCGCCCAAGAACTAGCAACAACAAAGGGGAGGTTAGGACAATGAATCAGAATTCCCCATCGACAGAATATCGAGAACTCCTCAAAGATGCACTGCTAGAAATACGCCATCTCCGTCAACAACTAGAAACGCAAACCGAAGCCATTGCCATTATTGGTTTAGGCTGTCGTTTTCCTGGGGGTGCAAACACTCCCGAAGCCTATTGGGAACTATTAAAAAATGGTGTTGATGCGATTACAGAAATTCCCAAACAACGTTGGGATGTCGAAAAATACTACGATTTAAACCCCGATATTCCTGGTAAAATGTATACCCGTTATGGAGGATTTATCGATAAAGTTTATCAATTTGATTCGCAATTTTTTGGGATTTCTCCGAGAGAAGCGATTAGTCTTGATCCTCAACAACGTTTACTGTTAGAAGTGAGTTATACCGCCCTCGAACAGGCCGGACAATCCCCCGAAAAGCTTCGAGGAAGTCAAACTGGAGTCTTTATTGGGATTAGTTTTGATGACTATTCTCGTCGTAATATTAATTCAGGAGATTTAACTCTAATTGATGCCTTTAGTAGTTTAGGAAATACCCGCAGTATTGCGGCTGGACGTATTGCTTATGTTTTCGGTTTTCATGGGCCGACACTTCAGTTAGACACGACTTGTTCTTCTTCTTTATTAGCCATTCATCTTGCTTGTCAAAGTCTGCGAAATAAAGAGTGCAATTTGGCTTTAGCAGGGGGAGTTAATTTAATGTTATCTCCCGAAGCAACCATTGGTTTTTGTAAATTAAAAGCCTTAGCTGCGGATGGTCGTTGTAAGACCTTTGATGCGAAAGCAGATGGTTATTCAAGAGGGGAAGGTTGCGGAATTGTTATTTTAAAAAGATTATCTGATGCTATTGCAAATCAAGATAATATATTAGCAATAATTAGAGGATCTGCGGTTAACCATGATGGTCAAAGTAACGGTTTAACTGCCCCCAATGGTTCCGCCCAAGAAGCCGTTATTCGTCAGGCTTTAGCGAATGCAAAAGTTCAATCAGAAGATATTCAATATGTAGAAGTTCATGGTACCGGAACCTCATTAGGCGACCCCATAGAAGTATTAGCACTGGCTAAAGTATTGGGAGAAAAACGTTCAAAAAATCAGCCTCTTTATGTAGGTTCAGTTAAAACAAATTTTGGACATTTAGAATCAGCAGCCGGAGTTGCGAGTTTCATTAAAGTAGTCTTAAGTTTACAGCATCAAAAGATTCCGCCCCATCTCCATTTTCAACAGCCTAATCCTTTCATTCCTTGGGAAAAATTACCTGTTCAAGTGCCACAGAAACTGACACCTTGGCAAACTGAAACTGAACAAAAGCTTGCTGGAATTAGTTCCTTTGGAATGAGTGGAACCAACGTTCATTTAATTGTCGAAAATGCACCGAAAGTTTTGGCTGAACCCAATTCAATTGAACGTTCTTATCATCTGTTAACTTTATCAGCAAAAACCGAAAAGGCTTTGCAAGAGTTAGCCCAAAGTTATCATCATTATTTAATCTCTCATTCAGATGTAACGTTAGCTGATATTTGTTTTACTGCTAATACCGGACGTTCTCACTTTGACTATCGTTTAGCAGTTGTTAGCCAAACCCCCCAGAAATTAAGTCAAACTCTGAGTGATTTTGTTACTAAACAAGAAATACCTGAGCTATTTTACAAGCAAATTCAAAGTAAAAAGCACCCTAAAATAGCCTTTGTATTTACAGGACAAGGTAGCCAATATGAAGGAATGGCACTGCAACTTTATCAAACTCAACCCCTCTTCAGAAACACTCTCAATCATTGCGCGGAACTTCTCCAAAATCATTTAGATATCCCGTTATTATACCTGCTTTATTCGCCGTATTGTCAACCCTTAGTCCATCAAACTCTCTACACTCAACCTGCTTTATTTGCTGTTGAATATTCTCTCTGTCAACTGTGGAAATCTTGGGGAATTCAACCCGATATTCTCCTGGGTCATAGTTTAGGAGAATATGTCGCTGCTTGTGTTGCGGGAGTCTTCAGTTTAGAAGAGGGACTCCAACTCGTTGCCACTCGCGCCCGTTTAATGCAGCAACTTCGGCAAAATGGCGAAATGATTGTGGTTTTTGCTGACGAAAAAACGGTAAAAGCTTGTCTTGAGTCACAGCCGAATCAGGTAGACATAGCTGTTATTAATAGTCCGCAAAATACCGTTATTTCCGGTGAAAGTAAAGCCGTTAAAAAAGTCGTAGAATCTCTCAATCAACAAGGATACAAAACCCAAAAACTCCCGGTTTCCCATGCGTTTCATTCTCGTCTTGTTGAACCGATGTTAGCCGAGTTTAGGGAAGTCGCAGAAAAAATTCAGTATAATTTGCCGTCAATTGATATTGTTTCTAACGTTACGGGAACATTAGCAACCGAAGAAATAACAACCGCAGAATATTGGTGTCGTCATCTCCGTCAGTCCGTGAAATTTGCTTCGGGAATAGAGACATTAAACCAGTTAGGAATAGATATTTTTGTAGAAATAGGGCCAAAGCCAACATTGATTAGTTTAGGACAAAGTTGTTTAGAAAAAAGTGATAAATTGTGGTTAGCAACTCTCACCCCTAAACAAGATAATTGGCAAACAATATTATCGAGTTTATCTCAGTTGTATGTAGCGGGAGTCGAAGTGAATTGGTCAGGGTTTGACAAAGATTATTCTCGTCAACGGGTGGCTTTACCAACTTATCCTTTCCAACGCCAACGTTATTGGCAAGATATTCCTGAGATGAGGCTTTCTTCTAACTCTCAAAATCTTCATCCTTTACTGGGTAAAAAACTTAATGTAGCCAACTCACAAACCATTCACTTTGAAAGCAAACTGAGTCAAAATTATCCTCATTTTCTTCAAGATCATCGAATATTTGACCAAGCCATTTTACCTGCATCAGCTTATTTAGAAATGGCGTTAGCTGCGGGAAACAAAGTTAATCCTACAGATAATTTTGGGTTAGAAGATGTGGTTTTGCATCAGGCTATGATTCTTCCTGAAAATGGAGAAAAAACAGTTCAACTGATTTTAACTGCCCAGGAAAATCAAAGTTATCAGTTTGAAATTTTTAGCTTACTAGAAGCTTCACAAGTTTGGGTGAATCATGCCAGTGGAAAGTTAGCTATTCAAACTGATGCAGTTAAAAATATAAATAAATTCAATCTTAAAGCAGCAGAAAAAGGAAAAATTCAAACCGTTGAAGCTGTTTATCAAAATTATCAAAATCGAGGTATAACCTATGGTGATTCTTTTAAAATTTTAGATAAAGTCTACAGATTAGACTTGAAAGAAAACCAAGTTTTAGCGCAAATTAACCCCTCTGAAACTATTGTAGAAGAATTGAACCATTATCAAGTTCATCCCATTCTACTCGATGCTTGTTTTCAGGCGGTTGGTGCAGCCTTTTCAGAGGAACAGTTAGACACTTATTTACCCGTAAGTCTTAAGCAGCTTATTATTCATAAAAAACTAGATAAAAATCACTTTTGGAGTCAAGTTAAACTGCATTCTACATCGAATCCTAAAGTTTATTCTGCTGATATTTTAATAGCCAATTCAGAAGGGGAAATTACTGCACAAATCAATCAGCTACAAATTCAAGCGGTCACTCGTGAAGCGGTTTTAGGAAATTCCATTCCAAACCTACAAGATTGGTTGTATACCGTTGAATGGAAACCTCAACCCCTAAGTTCATCTGCAACTAATTTTGTAGTTCAGACTCAAGAAATTTTTGATGAGATTGTCCCCGAGTTTAGCCAATTTTTAAGTCAACCAAAATTTAAAAAATACGCTCAACTGTTACCTAAATTGGAAGATTTGAGCCTCAGCTATATTATCCAAGCGTTTAGACAGATGGGGTTTGAGTTTACAGCAAAACAGCAATTTTTATCTCAAGAATTAGCAGATAAATTAGGGATTACAAGCAAACAGCAACGTCTATTTGAACGACTATTAGAAATATTATCAGAAGCCGGAATTATGCAAAGAAAAAATCTAGCTTGGGAAGTTATTCTAGAACCGATTAAAATAGATTCTCCGAGTCAGATT
Organism: Limnoraphis robusta CS-951; assembly: GCF_000972705.2. The sequence goes on from NZ_LATL02000156.1 coordinate 45,776, forward strand.
CAAACCCAACTCTGTCTAGACCCAGAAATAGAAGCGGAACTTTCCCTTTTAACTGCTTGTGGCTCTCATTTAGCAGAAGTTTTGCAAGGAAAATTAGACCCCATACAGTTACTTTTTCCGAGTGGAGATGTTAGCTTTTTAACTCAACTTTATCAAAACTCACCCGGAGCAAAAGTGATGAATACCTTAGTCGAAAAGGTTATTCAAAAAGCTCTAGAAAATCAACCTCAAACCCAAAAGCTAAAAGTTCTCGAAATTGGGGCGGGAACTGGCGGAACAACAGCCTATATATTACCCCATTTAAAAACAGAAAATATTGAATATATTTTTACAGATGTTTCTCCATTGTTCACCACGAAAGCAGAACAGAAGTTTAAGGACTATTCCTGTGTTCGCTATCAACTTCTAGACATTGAAAAAGACCCAAATTTACAAGGATATAAATCCGAAAGTCATCAGATAATTATTGCAGCTAACGTATTACACGCCACCGCAGATTTACGCCAAACCTTAGCTCATGTCAAGCAATTATTAGCACCAGGGGGAATGCTGGTATTACTCGAAGGAACTCAACCTTTATCCTGGCTAGATATTATCTTTGGTTTAACAGAAGGATGGTGGAAATTTAGCGATAATTTCCGTCCCAATTATCCTCTAATTTCAGCCTCTCAGTGGAAAAACTTACTATCAGAAAATGGATTTGAACAAGTTGCAACACTTGAACCCTCACAAATTGATTCGGATAGTTTTTCTCAGCAAACTGTTATTGTTGCTCAAAAAGAACGATATAAATTAGCAGAGAATACAACTCAAAAACACTGGTTAATTTTTGCAGATAGCCAAGGCGTTGGTCAAAAATTAGCAGAGAGTTTACAAGAAATCGGAGAACATTCAACGCTCGTTTTTGCTGGTTTAGATTATCAACAGTTAACCCAAAATGAGTTTCAGATAGACTCAAATAATATTAGTCACTATCACCATCTACTCGAAACACTTCAAACTCAAAATATTACGGTGCGAGGAGTCGTCAACCTCTGGAGTTTAGAAAGTCTTTCCAATTCCTTGCCCCCTAAATCCCCCAATCATGGGGGACTTGAAAAAATGAGGGAATCAGAAGGTTCCCCCCAAATTTGGGGGGCTAGGGGGGCAAAACTTGCTATAAGTTCTGAGGAATTAAAAATAGCTTCTCGGCTAGGATGGAATAGTACGTTAAATATAGTTCAGTCTTTAGTGAAAACTGTAGACTCAGAATTACCGAGTTTATGGCTAGTAACCAGTGGTTCAATTTCAACTGGAGAGAATGGAACTTTATCAGGAATCGTTCAATCACCTGTTTGGGGAATGGGTAAAGTTATCGCTTTAGAACATCCAGAAATTAAATGTGTTAGAATTGATTTAGATGCTAAATATAATATTAAGAATAAGGCTGAAATTTTATTCAAAGAAATACAAACAAATAGCAATGAAGATCAAATCGCTTGGCGCAATGATACTCGTTCGGTAGGACGGTTAATACGTTTAAGTCAACTTAAAAACGCTGAAACTTTGCCGGTTCCAAACGAACCTTATCAACTGACTGTTTCTCAACGAGGAACCTTAGATAATCTTCAATTAATCTCTTTACCCCGTCGTCAACCTGATAAAAAAGAAGTAGAAATTCAAGTCAAAGCAACAGGACTCAATTTCCGCGATATTCTGAACACGTTGGGGCTTTATCCCGGAGATGCAGGTTTATTAGGCTGTGAATGTGCAGGGGAAATTGTTCGCATCGGTGATCAGGTTAACGGTTTAAATATTGGAGATCAAGTAATAGCAATTGCTGCGGGTAGTTTCAGTCAGTTTGTGACGGTTAATGTAGCAATGGTTGCTCAAATTCCTGAAAGTTTAAGCTATGAAGAAGCCGCTACCATTCCGGTTACATTTTTAACCGCTTATTACACTTTAAATCATCTCTCAAAAATAACTAAAGGAGACAAAATTTTAATTCATTCTGCCGCAGGGGGTGTGGGTCAAGCAGCAGTTCAGTTAGCCCAACAAGCTGGGGCGGAAGTCTTTGCAACAGCCAGTCCAAGTAAATGGGAATTTCTCAAATCATTAGGAATTAAACATATTATGAACTCCCGAACTTTAGAATTTGCTGATGAAATTATGCAGCGAACACAAGGCCAGGGTGTTGATATTATTCTCAATTCTTTAGCTGGTGAATATAATTATAAAAGTTTGTCGGTACTTAAAGATAATGGACGTTTTGTTGAAATCGGAAAAAGCGGTTTAAATCATAATCAAGTTTATCAAATTAAACCCAATTCGTTCTATTTTCAGATTGATCTAGTTGAACAGTGCCAGAAAGAACCTGACTTAATTCAATCGATGTTGCATCATATTATGCAACAATTTAAAGAAGAAAAACTGTATCCACTTCCTCGCAAAGTATTTACAGTTCAAAAGTCTAAAGAAGCCTTTCTACAGATGCAACAAGCCAAACATATTGGTAAAATTGTGATTTCCAATTCACCCATTCCAGGTGATGGAACTTATTTGATTACCGGAGGTTTAGGAGATTTAGGATTACTATTAGCCGATTGGTTAGTTAAAAAAGGATCAAAATATTTAGTCTTAGTCAGTCGTCGTTCTGTTGACTCAGTAATTCAAGAAAAAATCACTCAATTAGAAGAAGCTGGAGCAAAAGTTATAACAGCTAAAGCCGATGTTTCTAACTCAAATCAACTCGCTGAGATCTTTCAAAAAATAGAACAAACTATGCCTCCTTTACGGGGTGTCTTTCATGCAGCAGGACTGCTAGATGATGGCGTATTAATGCAACTCAACAGCGAACGATTTGAACGAGTAATGGCTCCTAAAATTCAAGGCGCTTGGAATTTGCATCAGTTCACTCAAAATCAACCGCTTGACTTGTTTATTCTCTTTTCTTCAGCAACAGCATTATTAGGTTCACCTGGACAAGCAAATCACGTTTCTGCTAACACATTTTTAGATGCTTTAGCTCACTATCGTCAGGGTTTAGGATTACCTGGACTAAGTATTAATTGGGGAGCTTGGTCAGAGATTGGAGCCGCAGCAAATCAAGCCAAAACTAACATCAGTTTTCAAGGAGTTGGGACGATTTCTCCCAAACAAGGGTTAGAAATATTAGAACAATTAATCACACAACCTAGCCCACAAGCTGGAGTAATTCCCATTGATTGGTCGCAATTTTTACAAGCAAATAAAAAACTTACACCCTTTTTTGCAGAATTTAGTTCAACTTCTGAAACTAAAAAAATAGACAATTTATCGTCTTGGCTACCACAACTTCAACAAACACCTCTGAAAAACCGTCGAGCAGTATTAGGAAAGTTAATAAAAGGTGAAATCGCCAAAGTTCTCGGCTTTCAAGCTACAGAACTAGATCTAAAAACCGGATTTTTTGATTTAGGAATGGATTCTCTGACTTCTGTTGAATTAAAAAATCGATTGCAAACGGGTTTAGAATGTACTTTGCCTTCTACGGTTGCATTTGACTATCCAACAACAGAAACTTTAATTAACTATCTAGAAAGTATTATTCCGATAGAGTTTAAACGAGAACCTGTCAAAGTTCCTGACCCCATACCCAAACATTTAGAAATAGAACTAAATCAAGAACTCTCAGAAGATGAAATAGCGAATAAACTTGATGAAAAATTAGCGGATCTTGATAAATTTCTAAACTAAGAGGAGGAAAAATAATGAATAATAAAACTTCTGAACCAATAGATAATCGTTCCAGACTAAACCGAGCATTGCAAGCTCTAGAAAAAATGCAGTCTAAGCTCACAGAAATGGAATCAACTCGTACTGAACCGATTGCCATTATGGGGTTAGCCTGTCGGTTTCCAGGTGCAAGAAATCCTGATGAATTTTGGCTCTTATTACAGCAAGGAAAAGATGCAATTTCAGAAGTTCCTCCCGACCGTTGGAATATCGAAACTTACTATAATTCAAACCCTGAAACACCGGGAAAAATATCAACTCGTTATGGTGGATTTGTTCCAAATCTAGCTGAATTTGATGCTCAGTTTTTTGGAATTTCACCGCGAGAAGCTGTTAGTCTAGACCCTCAACATCGCTTACTTTTAGAGGTGAGTTGGGAAGCTTTAGAAAATGCAGGTATCGTCCCTGAAAAGCTGACTGAAAAACAAACTGGAGTCTTTATCGGAATTAGCAGTAACGACTATTCTCAACAGTTATTAACGAGAGAGATTACAGAAATTGATGCCTATCTTGCTACCGGAAATTCCCACAGTACCGCCGCAGGTCGTCTCTCCTATTTGTTAGGTTTTACGGGTTCTAGTTTAGCTGTAGACACCGCTTGTTCCTCTTCATTAGTGAGTGTTCATTTAGCCTGTCAAAGCTTGCGAAATAAAGAATGTAATTTTGCTTTAGCTGGAGGTGTAAACCGGATTATTTCACCCGAATTTAGCATCAACTTTTCCAAAGCTAAAATGCTTGCTTCTGATGGTCGCTGTAAAAGTTTTGATGCAGCAGCAGATGGTTTTGTTCGTTCAGAAGGGTGTGGAATTATTATTCTTAAACGTTTATCTGATGCGATTGCGAATGGAGACAAAGTATTAGCTGTAATTCGAGGTTCAGCAATTAATCAAGACGGTCGTAGTAGTGGGTTAACAGTTCCCAATGGCCCCTCCCAGCAGGCTGTTATCCTTCAAGCTTTAGAAAATAGTAAAGTTAATCCCGCACAAATTAACTATATTGAGGCACATGGAACAGGTACAAGTTTAGGTGATCCCATAGAAATTGGGGCGTTAGGGGCTGTTTTTCGCCACACTCACACCTCAGAAAAACCATTAATTGTGGGTTCAGTAAAAACCAATATCGGTCATCTCGAAGCGGCGGCTGGAATTGCAGGATTAATTAAAGTCGTATTAGCATTGCAATATGAAAATATCCCACTTCATCTGCATTTTAAAACCCCTAATCCTCATATTAATTGGGATGAATTGCCTATCACTATTCCCACACAATTAATGCCTTGGCGTTCAGGAGAAATACCTCGACTAGCCGGTGTAAGTTCGTTTGGATTTAGCGGAACAAATGCTCACATTATTTTAGAAGAAGCTCCTTCTATTAATAGAGCTAAAATTTCAGAGAATCGCCCTTTACATCTGTTGACTATCTCAGCAAAAACACCCGTAGCCCTTGAAGAATATTGTCAAAAATATGAACAATATTTAGACCAATCTAAAGAAGCCTTAGAGGACATTTGCTTCAGTGCAAACACCGGGCGATCAGATTTTCAGTATAGACTCGGTATAATTGCTAGTTCTCTTGAAGAACTTCATCAAAAGCTGAGTAACAAAACCGATATGATTCAAGGTGAAAGATTCTCTAATTCTCCTAAAATAGCTTTCTTATTTACCGGACAAGGTTCACAATATGAAGGAATCGCGCAACAACTTTATGAAACCCAACCCACCTTCAGACACACCCTCAATCACTGTGCTGAACTTCTCAAAGACTCTCTAGATATCCCTTTATTAGACCTGCTTTATTCGCCTAATTATCAATCCTTAATTCATCAAACTCTCTACACTCAACCTGCTTTATTTGCTGTTGAATATTCCCTCTGTCAACTCTGGAAATCTTGGGGAATTCAACCGGATATTTTGATGGGTCATAGTTTAGGAGAATACGTCGCCGCTTGTGTGGCGGGAGTGTTTAGTTTAGAAGATGGACTTCAACTGGTTGTCACCCGCGCCCGTTTAATGCAGCAACTTCCCCGAAAGGGCGAAATGGTTGTGGTGTTTGCTGATGAAAAAACTGTCAAAGCTTATCTAGAATTCCAGCCCAATACAGTAGAAATAGCCGTGATTAATAGTCCAGAAAATACTGTGATTTCTGGTAATCATCAAGCCATTCAGCAAGCGATAGAAGTTCTAAGTACACAAGGATATAAAACTCAAAAACTCTCGGTATCTCATGGGTTTCACTCCCATTTAGTAGAACCGATGTTAGCAGAGTTTCAGAAAGTTGCAGCCAAAGTTAAGTATCATCAACCCATCATCGATATTGTTTCTAATGTCACAGGAACGTTAGCCACAGAAGAAATAGCAACGCCTGAATATTGGTGTCGTCATCTCCGTCAAAGCGTGAAATTTTCTGCGGGAATAGAGACGTTAAATCAGTTAGGAATAGAAGTTTTTATAGAAATCGGGCCAAAACCGACATTAATAAATTTAGGACACAGTTGTTTAGGAGAAACTGAGAAATTATGGTTAGCCAGTCTCTCACCGAAACAGCAGAATTGGGAGACACTATTATCGAGTTTATCTCAATTATATCTAGCGGGAGTTGAGGTCAATTGGTTAGGGTTTGATCAAGATTATTCTCGCCAACGAGTTGCTTTACCCACTTATCCTTTTCAACGTCAACGTTATTGGTTCAAGAAGCCTAATCATAAGCCTAAGTATCAAAAGCTAGAATATAATCAACATCTATTATTAGGAAGCAAACTCAATCTAGCTAAGTCTGATATGCTTTTATTTGAAAATATAATGAGCTTAGAAAATTTAGAATTTCTTAAACATCATCGTGTTTTTGATACAGTTATTTTGCCAGCAGCAGGTTTTATTGAAATAGTCTTAACGGCTGGATATCAGGTGACTAAGACGACAAATCTAGCATTAGAAGAAGTGAATATAAAAGCCCCTTTAACTCTGATTGAAAATGAAGATAAAATTTTACAGACTGTTTTAACTTCTGAATCTAACCAAGCATATAGCTTTGAAATTTTTAGTTTAGCTGAATCTGATTCTCAGTCTTCCTGGCTACTTCATGCAAGTGGAAAATTGAAAATCGAAACCCCTAGCCAGTCTCAAGCTATTAAAACTCCAGATATTTTTCAGGAAGAAATTAACCTTGAAAACTATTATCAGCAGTTAGAAGCGAGAGGAATAAAATTTGGTGAAGATTTTCAAGTGATTCGCCAACTCTGGAGTAATAGTTCACAGTCTTTAGGTCTGATAACAATTTCCGAAAAACTGATGAACGAAAGTTCAAACTATATATTTCATCCAGTATTATTAGACGGATGCTTACAAGTTTTAGGTGCAAGTATAAGTCAAAAAAATACGTCAACAGCTTATTTACCTATCGGCTTAGAACGATTTACCTTATATAATAATCCCGATTTTACAGTCAAAAGTTTTGCTGAAATAAGACCCGCTAAATCTCAGAATCAACAAACTTTAGTGGCTGATATCAAAATTACTGATTTAGATAATAAACTCATTGCTACAATAGAAGGTATACAACTCCAACCTGTAAATTACGAATTACTTTTTAAAAATAATTCACTTTCATTTCAGGATTGGCTTTATCAAATTGAATGGAAACCTCAAAATCATCCACACCGAACCAAAATAGCTAATAATCTGCTAAAACCTGAAGATATTAAACAGAAATTATCTTCCCAATTTACTCAATTAATAGAGAAACGTGAAATTATAAAATATCAAGAATTTTTAGTTGAATTAGAGTCGCTAAGTTCAGCTTATATTATCAACACTTTTCAGGACATGGGTTTAAATTTGCAGACACATCAACAATTTTCAACTGAAGAATTATTACTAAAATCAGGAATCGTTAGCCAACACAAAAGACTGTTTAATCGGTTATTAGAAATATTAGTAGAAGATCAGATATTGGTTGCTGATGAAAAAGAGCATTGGCGGGTTATTAATATTCCTGATAAATCCCCCGTCGAAGTAAAATACAATATCTTATTAGAACGTTATCCCAACGCTCAAGCAGAATTAACTTTATTGCATAATTGCGGTTCACAACTGGCTGAAGTTTTGCGCGGAAATTGTGATTCAACTCAGTTACTTTTTCCCAAGGGAGACTTAAGTTTAACAACTCAAATCTACCAAGATTCTCCCGGTGCAAAAGTAATGAATACTATGATTCAAAAAGCAGTCAGTTTAGCATTAGAAAATATTCCCCCTGAACAAAAGATCAGAATCTTAGAAATTGGAGCAGGAACTGGGGGAACAACTGCTTACTTACTTCCGCATCTGAATCCATATAAAATAGAATATATTTATACCGATATTTCCCCTCTATTTGTTAATAAAGCAAAACAGAAGTTTCAAGACTATGATTTTATAAATTATCAAATTCTCAATATAGAAAAGCCTGTAGAATCACAAAATTTTGAAAGTCATCAATATGATATTGTGATCGCGGCTAATGTTTTACACGCTACCTCAAATTTACAGCAGGTTTTAGATAATATTAAACGTTTACTGGTTGCCAAAGGATTGCTGATTTTGTTAGAAGGAACTCAACCTTTACGTTGGTTTGACTTAACCTTTGGTTTGACAGAAGGATGGTGGAAATTTAATGATCAAGAGATTCGTCCCAACTATCCTTTAATTCCTGCTTCTCAATGGCAAAATCTATTACAAGAAAGTGCGTTTTACAAAGCTATAACCTTAACAGAAAATTATAATAAACCTCTTGAACAAGCAGTTATTATCGCTCAAAATAGTCAACTCAATCAGTCAGAATCAAAGGAATGGTTAATTTTTGCAGATCAGCAAGGAATGACTCAACAACTTGCTCAACTTTTGACAGAGCAGGGAGAATCTTGTACTTTAGTGTTTGCAGGAAAAAAATACCAACAAGTTAATCAGCGAACCTATCAAGTTAATCCTAATAAAATAGATAATTTTAATCAACTTTTTGCAACTCTAACAGCGAAAAATATAATCTGTAAAAAAGTTGTCTACCTATGGAGTTTAGAGACTTCATCACCTGAAGCTTTAAGTTTAGAAGAATTGACAACCACCTCAAAAATAGGCTGGGAAAGCTTATTAAAGCTAACTCAATCACTGGTTAAAAACTATTCTCAACCGCCATCTTTAGCAATTGTTACTAAAGGATCTGTTGCAACTGGAATAGAAACGAATTTGTCGGGAATAGCCTATTCTCCCCTATGGGGACTGGGGAAAGTTATTGCTTTAGAACATCCAGAACTGCATTGCATTCAAGTAGATTTAGACCCAGAAAAATCGCTTGAAACTCAAGTCAATATCTTGTTAACTGAACTCAAACACCCCACAGCAGAAAATCAAGTAACATTTCGTGAAAATACTCGGAAAGTATCTCGATTAACTCGCTATAAAACAAACAGTTTAAACCAATTAGAACTTACCAAAAATAAACCATTTAAACTGGGAATTTCCAAACGGGGAACACCGGAAAATATGAACTTACAACCTACAAATCGCCGTCAACCGAAAGCACAAGAAGTTGAAATTAAAGTAAAAGTAACTGGACTGAACTTTATTGATGTTTTGGATGTATTAGGTGTACTTCCCTTTGAAAGAGATTGGTTTGGGGTAGAATGTGCAGGTGAAATTGTAGCAGTTGGAGAGGGTGTCGAACACCTCAAAATAGGTGATAATGTTATCGCTCTCGCGCCGGGAAGTTTTAGTCAATATGTAACTGTTAACGCTCAATTAGTCACGTTGAAACCTGTTCACTTAAGTTTTGAGGAAGCGGCTACAATTCCCGCCAATTTCATAACAGCTTATTATGCCTTACATCATCTTGCAAAAATTTCCGAAGGAGACAAAGTTTTAATTCATTCTGCCGCAGGGGGGACAGGAATGGCGGCTGTAAAAATTGCCCAAGCTGTGGGAGCAGAAGTCTTTGCAACTGCAAGTTCTAGTAAGTGGGAATTTTTAAAATCATTAGGCATAAAACACATTATGAACTCGCGAACGTTAGAATTTGCCGATGACATTATGCGGCAAACTCAAAACCAGGGAGTTGATATTGTTTTCAATTCTTTATCGGGAGAATTTATCCCTAAAAGTTTATCGATACTTAAAGAAAATGGACGTTTTATCGAAATAGGGAAGCGAGAAATTTGGAGTTTAACTCAAGTCAAAAACATCAAGCAGAATGTCTCTTATTACCTAGTTGATTTAATGACTACCGCCCAAGAAAATCCTAATTTAATTCAGTCACTTTTATCAGAAATAGTGCAGAAGTTTACCACCCAAGAATTACAACCATTACCCCACAAAATCTTTAATATTAAAAATGCACCTGCTGCTTTTCGATATATGCAGCAAGCCAAACATATCGGTAAAATTGTCATCACAAACTCAACTCAAGAAAATCGGAAAGATTTCTCGGAGGGAACCTATTTAATTACAGGAGGTTTGGGAGGATTAGGACTGTTAGTTGCTCGTTGGCTGGTTGAAAAAGGAGCGAAAAATATAGTATTATTAAGTCGTCGTCATCCCAACTCAGAAACTCAAACAACACTAGATGAATTAGAAAGACTTGGAGCGAAAGTTATTATTACTCAAGCCGACATTTCTGACGATAAAAAAGTCACTAAAATTTTCCAGAATATTAAACAAAATTTACCTCCATTACGAGGAATTTTTCATGCGGCTGGAGTATTAGAAGATGGTGTATTAATGCAACTCAACTCTGAAAAATTTGAGCGCGTAATGAAGCCAAAAATGCACGGAGCCTGGAACTTACACCAGTTAACAAAAGACATCCCTCTCGACTATTTTGTACTCTTTTCTTCGGCTGCTTCGCTGTTAGGTTCACCTGGACAAGCTAACCACGTCGCAGCGAATACTTTTCTAGATATGCTTGCTCACTACCGCCAAATGTTGGGCTTACCCGGACTCAGTATTAACTGGGGTGCCTGGTCTGAAGTCGGAGCCGCGGCTGAACGTCAAGTCACTCAGCACATGAGCCTCAAGGGAGTAGGAACGATTTCTCCTCAGCAAGGGCTAGAAATTTTAGAGGAATTAATCGCTCAACCCGACCCACAAGTTGGGGTAATT
>NZ_LATL02000157.1 GCF_000972705.2 Limnoraphis robusta CS-951
ACTCCAATAAAACGAATCGGCAAACCCAACTGCTGGACAATGGCTAGAGCAATACCCCCTTTAGCCGTTCCATCTAACTTGGTCAAGACGACACCACTGAGTTGAGCCGCTTCTGCGAAAACTTCTGCCTGACGCAGACCATTTTGACCGAGAGTTGCGTCTAAAACGAGTAGGGATTCTACGATAGCATCTGGTGCTTTTTTGGCAATCACCCGACGAATTTTACTGAGTTCCTCCATCAAGTTTTTTTTGTTTTGCAGACGTCCGGCGGTATCAACCAAGAGCAATTCGGCGTTTCTGGCACGGGCTGCTTCGATCGCATCAAAGACAACGGCGGCTGGATCTGTATTTTTGCCGGGATTGGCAATGATTTCCACCCCACTCCGTTCACCCCAGATTTTCACCTGTTCAACGGCTGCGGCTCGGAATGTATCTGCTGCGGCAATCAAGCAATTATAGTCAGATTTTTTGGCAATGTGACTCAGTTTACCGATTGTTGTGGTTTTACCTGCACCATTGACCCCTGTAATTAGCCAAATATTTAAAGCCTCCTTGGAAGGAGCAAATCCTGGACTGTAGCCATTTTGATAGGGACGTTCGAGAAGTTCTCGAAGAATTTGCTTGAGGTAGGCGATCGCTTGTTCGGGGGGCAGAACCTCCTGGCGAATTTTATTTTGGAGCGTGGCGACAATGCTATCGGTTGCTTCTACACCCACATCAGCTTGTAAGAGCAAGGATTCGATTTCATCGACAGCCTCCTGATTCAGTGGCCCTTGGCCAACAATCGCTTTGAGTTGGTTGAGTAAACTGCGGCGGGTACGTCCCAACCCTCGCCAGAGTTTTTGCAGCCAGGTAATTTCTTCAAGAGTTACATCTTCGGGACGACGACCCTGATTGGCCAGAACTTCCGCCGACCAGATAAACATCTCATCAAATGTCATCGCTGACTGTTCAGCTTGAACAGGTGCCGTTGCCGTTGTGACGGGTGAGGGTTCTTCTTGGGCGGTTTCTTTTAAACGTTCAATTCGGGCTTGACGTTCGGCTTGAGATTGCGCCCAGATGGGTAATGGGGCGGAGGTTACGGGCGTTTCCTCGACTTCCTCTACCTCGGAAGCTTCCTCGACTTCCTCGACTTCCCCGGCTTCGATTTCGGGTTCAATTAAAGTTGCAGGTTCAGCCACCGCTTCCACTTCAGCTTCTTCAACAGAAGTCAAGATATCTTCTGAGGCTGAGGGAATGGCTTGAGAGTCTAACTCGTCATCGGGTTGCTGAGTCGCATCTTGCACCTGTGACTGTTGTTTCTGTTGGGTTTGCAGATTTTGGTAAGCTGCTTTTGCCCATTGCAGATAATCATCGGCGGATGCGGCTTGAGTTGCTGTAGTTGCTTGAGATTGTTCCGACTCAGACGGTTGAGGTTCGGCTTGGCCTTCCTCAGATGGACTTTCGGCTTCTGCCGATTTGGATGTTGCTCCGCTCGTGTCAAACTGACGACGAAACCAATTGAAAACCATTGGACTGACTCGCTCTCGATTTGAGACTATTCCTAAATTATTAATAGTTTGTCAGAATATTGCCAAATAATGAATCAATTTTCGAGTAAAATTGAACTAAAGAGCTATGCGGATCACCGATCCCCATACAATAGTCGTCAGCGTTTGCCGATCAAACATCTAGAGCCAAGATTGAATTCTCCCAATTTTTGAGTCAATATTCTGAAAATTGGCTGAGGATTGAGTTTTCCTCTGATTGATAGAAATCCCAGACATCCCATAAAGAACAGTTAACTTTACAAAATCTTTACCTTTTCAGCAATATTCTTGAAAAAATCTTGATCTAGGAAAAATTCACAGGCAAAATCAAACGACTGCTCATTTCACCGCTATCGACTTGTTGCAGTTGAAACTGACCTCCCATCTGTTCAATAATACGCGCTACAATCATCAAATGTTGACCGGGTGGACGGTCTAAGCTAGAAGGTTTCAACACATCAGCAGAGGTACCCGCCTCTAAATCCCGAATCAGTTGAGGATTAACAATACCCCGATCACTAATCACTAATTCGAGTTTTTGTTCATCTAAAGGTTGAACGGTAATCTTAATGACTCCCTTGGATGGCGATCGATAACAAGCGATCAACAACAGTTCATACAAAACCAGTTCCAGTTTGACACTATCTGCAATTAAGGTTAAGTTTCTCTGTTGCTGAATTTCTAGTAAAAGCTGGCGATGGATCATCAAGGGTTGAAGGCGCTCGCTCATCCGCCGCAGTAAGCTTGAAACAACAACTAAATCTTGTCGGTTATGCAGTTGCCACTGTTCCCGTTTGAGTAATGATGAGGTAGAAGCGAGAGTCTGACTAATTTGGCGTAAAAGCTGTTGATAGCGTAAATTTGTTAATTGATGTTTGTTTTCCTCAACGGTGAGAAAGGGTGATTGCTTCAATTCATGCAGTTGTTTGACTCGACTGCCCACCACCCGATAGAGTTCTTCTAAACGACGTTGTTTGTACCAGTTGAGCCATTGGAGTTCTTCTCGTTCCTGGTAGAGTGTGGAAACCACTCTCAGATAACGCCGCATCCAAGCCAGTTGACTCACCAACCCTTCTAAAAGCTGAAAGGTTTGTTCCGATTCGGGTTGAAGATAGGGATCGGCTAGAATTAAAATGCCTGTCGATTGATGATCAGGGTGTGTTCGTAATGCGATCGCCCAAATTTGATCACTATCATCTTGAGGGTTAAGCCATTGGCGGGTTGAAATGGGTAGATCGTTGATGTCTTGATGATAAACTCCCTCTGTTAGCAAGGTTTGTTGAATTAAAAGATCGCGATCAATGTCTATCGTAATATCCGTATCCAGTCTGATGGGCTGTTGGTGTTCGTAACGCTGGATGATTTGACCTTGTTTTTGGCTTTCTGTCCAAGTGACAAGAAGCACTAAAGGACTGGACAAAGCTTGAGAAATTTCTTCGGTAAAGCAACGTTCCAACTCATGAACTTGATCGGTTTGCTGGACAATTTGCCAACCTGTTGTGATCATCTCACTGAGTCGCTGCTGAACCTCTACTTGATGATCAAGCTGCCACTGATGCAAGATTAAACCCAATTGTTGAGCGACGATTTTGACTAACTCTTGTTCGGCTTGCGTCCAGGTGCGAGGATTGATATGTCCGATCACCAATAGGCAATGGCTGTCGGTTGTCATGTTTAAGGCGGGATGCTGGCTCATCAAGCCTAACAAAACACTTTTAACTCCAATTTCGCTTAACGGTTCATTCCAAGCGGACAGAGTGGAATAAAAATCCCACTGTTCAAGGCTGATCACTCCGGTTTCCTCAAGTTGATCTTGATCGCTGGGAGTTAGGGAAGCTAGAGGAGTCGTCAGCAAACGATGATGAGAAAGCGGGTTTTGATAGAGAACCTCAAATTGTTGCTGTGTGGGTTGTTTTTGCAGGATGAAACAATAGTCTGTATTGAGACGATCGCAGAGACGTTTGACGGTGGTTGTTAACAGCATTTGCCAGTCTTGATCGCTGACAATAGCACGGGTAATTTCTGCGGTTAAGGCGCGATCTTGCTGAATTTCCTGGATCGTGTCGTTCATGTTGGTTAGCGGTGCTATCACGCCTAAAAGTTGAGCCATTCCTCGTACAAAGGTTTTATCGCCTGTTTGCCAGATCCGAGGATGTTTCCCTTCGAGTGCTAAAAATCCTAAAAGTTCATGGTTAAAAATAATCGGTGCGGCTAATAATGACCTCACTCGCATTCGCCGCATTAAACGTTGCGTCATCTCGGCTTTGAGGGTACTGTGAGATTGACCAATCACCACCAGTTGATCGGAGGCTAACGCCTGATAAAACTCGGTCAAATCCTGGACGTTAATTCCTGAAGCCGCGCGGGTAATCACGGGTTCTGGTGTTTTTTTGAGGTTACTGCTACGCCGCCAAAAATAATGTCCGTCTTGATGATACCAGTAGATATTGGTGCGGGCGGGTTGAATAAATCGATGACTTTCTTTGACGACGGCTTCGAGATAGTGATCCAAACGCGCAAAACTGCGAAACTCAGACAATAACTTGAGAATGGATGAACTTGGATGTTTGCTTTGCTGACGTTGCCATTCGGTTTCGATATGATTCAGTGCAGTTGCTAATCCGCCTAAAACGATGGAAAGTTCTTCTGTTTCGTTAGATTCTGGGGTTCGCCCCCACTGACTTGACCCCAGCAACACTAACCCCAAGCAGCGATCTTTATGTCGGAGGGGATAAAACAGGGTTGAGCGAATATTATAGGTTTTGGCAAATTTGCACCAGTCCCCCGCCCGGGTTTCGGTTTGTAAGTCGGCGATGATCATCGGGCGCAATTGAATCACGACTTGTTCGAGTAAGTCTCCGGCTTTGAGGGGAAAGCGTTTTTTGAGAAAGCTACTTTCCTCTTCTTGGCTAATTCCCCCTTTACCGACTAATTGATGATCGAGGCGATCATATAAGCCTACCCAAATTAAACGATAGTTGTATTTCGCCTGGAGATAGGATAAGCTGATCTGCAATAGAATATCGACATTTTCCTCTTCTCGAAGCGTTTGGAGGACTTGACTAAGGGTAGTCCCTTCCACTTGACCTGCTGAATCTAAATGCTGCCCCATAGGAATTAAAGCTCAAAAAAATTTGAAATGGATTAAAATCTCACAACCGTGAGTGGGGATTAGAGGAATTTTAGCGGTTCTGTTGCAATTAGGATCATGTTGAGCAGTCTGCTTTGATTTGGATGATGCCGTTAAGAAGATTTTAGGAGAGATTGTTGAATATTTATCGTTCTGCAATACGGCCAATTTTATTTTCGGGGTTGAATGTCGATCCTGAGTGGGCGCACCATCAAACTTTACAACTTTTGAGTTGGCTTGATCGCTCTCGAGTTTCCCCTGCTTTTTCTTGGATCGAATCAAAAATCCAATCTTCATTCTGTTTGAGTGATCACCGCCTAAGTCAATCCCTGTGGGGGTTACAGTTTCCCAATCCGATTGGTTTAGCAGCCGGATTTGATAAAGATGGACTCGCCCCTGGAATTTGGGAAGGTTTGGGGTTTGGTTTTGCTGAATTAGGGACTGTTACCCTTCATCCTCAACTCGGTAATCCTCAACCGCGATTATTTCGTTTGCTATCAGATGAAGCGGTTTTAAACCGTATGGGGTTTAATAATCAGGGGGCAAAAGCCCTGGCGATGCGTTTACAAAGTCGAGAAGCGAGTCTAAAACCTTCTATTCCTATTGGGATTAATTTAGGGAAGTCAAAAGTGACTCCATTAGAAGCTGCTGCTGATGATTATTTAGGCAGTTTTCAAGCGTTAAAAGATTGCGGTGACTACTTTGTGGTTAATGTCTCCTCTCCCAATACGCCGGGATTGCGATCGCTCCAAGATACTGAACAACTTAGCAAAATTCTAGATCGTTTACAACAGGAAAATCAAGGCCAAAAACCCTTATTGGTGAAAATTGCACCGGATTTAGAAGATGAGGCGATTTGTGAGATTCTCTTACTCGCCCAAACTTATCAGCTTGCTGGAATCATTGCCACGAATACAACGATTCGCCGTGATGGATTAAACACTCAAATGATTGCTAAAACGGGAAAATCGGTGACTGAAGAAGCGGGCGGAATTAGTGGTAAACCGCTACAAAAACGATCTACAGAAGTGATTCGTTTGATTTGGCAAAAAACTCAAGGACAGTTACCGATTATTGGTGTCGGTGGAGTATTTACGGCTGAGGATGCTTGGGAAAAAATTCTCGCTGGGGCGAGTCTGATTCAAATTTACACGGGTTGGGTTTATGAAGGGCCGGAAATGGTTCGTAATATTTTAACCGGATTATTACACAAGTTAGAACAACGAGGACTCGCATCAATTTCTGAAGCAGTTGGCTTGCAAAATTAACGCTCTTATTAAGACCCAAAAACCCATAAACCTGTCATTATAAATAAGATAATATTAATCCAAGGAATAAAACTCATATAAATCGCTGATTGTCTTGCTCTGATCTTATACAAACTCCAAGCAGAAGCAATAGACAGGGCTGCGACAATGGGAAAAGTTGCCATTGAGTAAAACCAAATCTTGCTGAGAAAGAAGTTGAACCCCGTGTTAACCTCAACTTCTAGCAAGTCTTCGGGTTGGGAAACCGGATCAAAACCCAGAGAAAAGATAGCCCCCATCAAAGCGGGGTAGAGAGCGACTAAATACACTCCAGCATTGGTAATGATAACTGCCTTTGGTTTCAACATAAAGGATGCAGCCGATAAAAAGCGCAGTAATTTTAAATCAATGTATCACTAACAGGGCGATTATTTGCAGCGATCGCTCTAACAGGCTGTTTAGTCATCACTCCAGCTTAATATTACTAATTGTAAAATTCGTCAGAATTGCAGCTTGAGCGCTTGTAAATAAATTAAGGCTACAAAGAATGATTGAAATGAACACAAAATCTTTTTTCTTGGCTGTCGTTTTATTGGGGTTGTCTGTTGCTGGGTTCGGTTGGAGTCAACAAGACAGTTATGCTGATAATCCTCCTGCTGATGGGTTGATCGCTCGGGGTACTGAACCGTTTTAGAGTGTTAGCGTCAGTCGTAATGGAATTGTGTTCTCATCACCGACAACGAATGAGCAGAAATACCCCTACAGCAAACCGATGAGCGCATCTGGGCGCCCGGCTGATTTAGCTTGAACAGCAAGAAGCCTCACACTTACCGCGAAGCGGAAGTGTTGAGATGAATTGCGCGTGAGTTGACGACAGTCCTTTGAGTAAAAAAGATAATTCCCCAGTTAAAGAAAGAGTATGAGTGGCTAACACCAACCTACTCACAATGTTTGCAGCAGGTTTGTTTGAATCTGGGGGTAGCTTTTAATAACTTTTTTGAAAAACGAGCTAAATACCCTAGATTTAAGTCAAAGCACGGTAAGCAGTCAATACAGTACCCTCAAAATGTCAAAGTTGCTGACAGTTATTTAACTCTGCCAAAAATAGGAGATGTAGCAGCAACAATTCATAGACCGATTGAAGGTAAAGTTAAGACTGTCACTATATCTAAAAACTGCTCCAATCAATACTTTGCAGCTATTTTGTTTGATGACGGCAAAGATAAGCCAGAACCAACCCTAGACGGCAAAGCAATAGGCATTGACTTGGGGCTAACTGACTTCGTTGTTACCAGCGATGGGTCTAAGTTTGACAATCCCAGAACACTCAACAAGCATGAAAAGAATTTAAAGATTAAACAGCAACAACTCTCTCGAAAACAAAAAGGTTCTAATAACCGCGTTAAATCTAGAAGAAGAGTTGCTAGAGTTCATCGAAAAATAACGAACTGTCGTGAAGATTTTCTCCACAAGCTATCTCGTAGGATAGTTAACGAGAACCAAGTTGTTGTTGTGGAAAATCTCAATATTAAAGGCATGATGCAAAATCACTGTTTGGCTAAATCTATTCATCAAGTTGGATGGGGAATGTTTTGCACCATGCTTAAATACAAGGCAGAAATGGAGGGAAAAATCTATCAGGAAGTTGATAGATTCTTTCCCAGTTCAAAAACCTGTCATGTGTGCTTAAATCAAGTTGGAAGTTTACCTCTAGATGTAAGATTCTGGACTTGCGAAAACTGCCACACAAAGCATGATCGGGATGTGAACGCAGCTATTAACCTCAGAGATGAGGGACTACGAATTTTGACCTCTGGAACGGGGGATAAAGCCTGTCGCCCAGGTGTAAGTCGCAGTAATAGAGGACGTAAGAAATCTACTACTATGCTTTCTGTTGGACAGGAAGCCTACACTGTACTCGAAGAGTCAGTGTAGGTAGTTCACTTCAAGTCTACCGACTGAATGGAAATCCTAATGGTTTTCTAATTTTGAGAAAAGACACGGCTTGTAATGATGGAATGTCTGATAACATCTATCCCTACAATGCTACTCTGATTTTAGGGAGTAACGTGTTTGAAGGCTGTGCGGGAAACCAATAAATTGAGCAGTGGTTATTGTCAGTTCATGTCGCCTCAACCCCAGACAAACAAGCCTGTAAAATTTTTAAATGATTTACAGGAGAAACATTGCAGTTTAAAATTATCTCTCAGAGAAATTTTCGGTTTTTGACTGAAAAACCCTCTAACCTTTGTAAAAATATCATGGACTCTATACAGATGATCGGCAACTCAACTCCAGCACCTTTTAAGTTTAAACCCGGACAAGCTCTTTTGCTGAAAAACTTTCAGGACTCCGGGGTGATTGAAAATGCGCCTTTACTTTATATTGATGATGATGCCGAGATTTTGATTGTGATTAAGTTTATTATTTATACCGAAAGTCATACAGAAATTGGCTTTGATCCTTTGGAAGTTTCCTATGTTAGCAATATGGGTTACATGATGTTGAAAAAGATTTTTATTGATAATCACACCCAAGAAGCGACTGTTGATTGTGTCTATATGGAAGAATATGTTCCAGATTCTATAGAAATCGAAAGTGCGATGAAAGTTGATTTGTTGGTGATTGAGTAAAGGGTTTAGTTATCTAATCTGGAGTTATCGAACTGTTCTAATATGGAATACTTCAATGTTTGCTACAGATGATTAATTGCGAGACGGTTATCAGTCTTGTAGGGGCGCGCCTCCGCAAAAATCTATGTTTCCCACGAATACTTGTATAAACCCGCCCTTAAGCGTTAACAGTGACTCTCTTGCATGAGTGCCTGTTAAAACTTGCACGATCATTTCTGAGATTTTGCTTTGTAAAGTTAAGGTAATTTTTTATGATTTTGCAGGAATCGATTATCCAGGAAATGTAAGATCTTAATAAGACCCTGAACCAACAAACATTTATGCGATTACTGAAAATTTTAATTTTAGTTTTGCTCCTTTTTAGTAGTGTTAAGAGTTCACCCTCTCTGGCATCTACTTTTAGCCAACGCATGGCAACTTTAATCGCTAAAAACTCAAGCAATAATCAATTAACCGGATCTTGTTTTACCTTGGAAAATGAAACGATGTCTTCGACGGCTCGGATTTATATTGAAAAGGGAAATCAGGTTACAGGTCGTGTAAATGCAACGATTCATAATGAAAAAGAAGGCTACTATACTTCTTATTTTCAACGTTTACAAGGAACAAAGCAAGGAACACAATTAAAGTTAAATATTACGACAAAAATTGAACTAGATACTCAAAAAAGTCAAGAAACCTGGGTGTTAAATTCCAATTCTTTGAATACGGGAAGAGAGGTTTATGAAAAAGTCGCCTGTTCAGTTTCAAGAATTCGATTTGCGCGAGGTGCTGACTCTGCAACGGTGCAAAATTCAGTGGTTAGAGGAAGTCGAGATGTTTATTTACTGGATGCGAAAGGCGCTCAGAAAATGGATGTTAATATTAGCGCGTTAGAAAATAATGCAGCTTTTGAAGTGATCGCTCCGAATGGAGAAGCTTTGACGTCTGAAGAAACTCGCTCATCTCTGACGTTACCCGCAACAGGTCGTTATGAAATTGTCGTGGGTGGAACTCGGGGAAATGCGACTTATAAATTGAATGTGAGAATTCGATAATTATTCAGAATAAAAAATAAAAAAAGACAGGAAAGAACCCTGTCTTTTCTAGTTTAAATATGGAAACTCAAGGAAAAATTTAAACCTTAGTAACCACCGGAACGACCACCACGACGACCACCGCCTCCTCCAAAGGAGCCATTGTCTTCGCGAGGTTTGGCTTTATTAACCTTAAGATCGCGTCCCATCCATTCAGCCCCATCGAGTTCTCCGATAGCGGCATCTTCTTCAGAATCGGTGTCCATTTCTACAAAAGCGAAGCCGCGAGAGCGACCTGTTTCGCGATCTGTTGGGATATGGACTCGTTTAACTGAACCGTAATCTACAAATACAGATTTGAGATCATCTTCTGTAACCTCGTAGGAAAGATTACCAACGTAAACTGACATATGTTACCTCCATCACTCAGAACTTGTAAAGATAGAGATTTCGGAGGCAAGATTGGCAAAATGAAGCAGAAAAAAACCTGTCAACACTGAAAACAAAAGCTGCAACCGATACTTATTCTCTTTTTCTATAATAGCACAGATTCCTGGAATTGTGATTAAATCTGGCGATCGCTGATTTCATTGACTTTGAAGGGAATTTTAGAGCAATTGTTAAAAATTGTGGACAGGTTCGCGGAATTGACGGAGCAGACGACTAAACTGAAAATTTCAGTTGAATGAGAGAAATAAAATCATTAAAATGCCTATGTCTAGCTCAACAGTGCAGCCAGCTTCTTACACTGCGGGAGTTACCGATAGCAGTCATCACCAAATTGTGATTATCGGGGGAGGAGCCGGAGGAATAACAGTTGCTTCTCAACTCTTGAAAAAAGATCGCGCTCTGGATATTGCCATTATTGAACCCTCAGACAAACATTATTATCAACCTGCGTGGACTTTGGTAGGTGCGGGTGCTTTTGACTTAAAAGAGACTATCAGAGAGGAAAAAGATTGTATTCCTGATGGGGCGACTTGGATACAAGCCTATGCAGAAAGCTTTGAACCTGAAAATAATCTTGTGATTACCCGAGAGGGAAGAAAAATTCACTATGATTATCTGGTTGTTTGTCCGGGAATTCAAATTAACTGGCATGAAGTTGAGGGATTACGAGAAGCTTTAGGTCGAGATGGAGTCACGAGCAATTATTCTCAAGATTATGCTCTTTACACTTGGGAATTACTGAAAAATTTTTCGGGTGGAACGGCTATTTTTACCTATCCGGCGACTCCAATTAAATGTGGGGGTGCGCCGCAAAAAATTATGTATTTGGCTGATGATGCTTTTCGTAAAAATGGGGTGAGAAATCAGTCAAAGGTGATTTATTGTACGGCGGGGGCTGCTATGTTTCCGGTACCCGATTATTGTAAATCCCTAGATGAAATTGTAGAAAAACGAGGGATTGATGTTAAGTTTAAACATAATCTCAAACAAATCAAACCCGAAACCCGTGAAGCTATTTTTGAGGTCACGACTAATACAGGGGTGGAACTGGTGAGCCTCAAGTATGATATGATTCACGTTGCTCCCCCGATGAGCGCCCCGAATTTTATTAAAAATAGTCCCTTGGCGGCAGCGAGTTCGGGTTGGGTTGATGTTGATAAAAATACCTTACAACACAATCGCTATCCCAATGTTTTTAGTCTTGGGGATGCTTCTTCGTTACCGACTTCTCGAACGGCTGCGGCGATTCGTAAACAGGCTCCGGTTGTCGTCGAAAATCTTTATTCGTTGATTGCTTCTGAATCTTTTAAAGGTTCTTATGGAGGCTATACTTGCTGTCCTTTAGTAACAGGATATGGCAAGACGATTATGGCAGAGTTTGATTATGAAAACAAGCCTAAATCGAGTTTTCCAATGAACCCCGCCAAAGAACGATATAGTATGTGGTTGATGAAGCGGTATGTTTTACCTTGGTTGTATTGGAATCGAATGTTAAAAGGAGAGCCTTTTGAGGGTGATTTGCTGAAGTTTTTACAAAGTCAGTAATTGCGTTTAGTGTTGAGTGGGTTTATATCAGTGACCAGCTTTTACAGTTTACAGTTTACAGTAACCAGTGACCCTAGCCTAACGGCACGGCGAAGCGCCTACGGGTTCAGCAGTCGCTCTCTTGCGAACTTTGCTCTCGACGGAAACCGCCGGGCCGCAAGTTCGCGCTCATGGGGGAAACCCCCAAGACCCTCCGGGTTCGCCAGTTGCTCCACTTGGGGGGACCCCAAGACCGCACTGGACTCACCGCGCTGCTTCACCAGTTTTTACAGTTTACAGTTATTAGTTATTAGTTGTCACTGTTGCCTGTTCACTGTTTACTGTTCACTGGTTACTGTTCACTGTTCACTGTTTACTGGTCACGGGTGACTCTTTTTGCTGGGTTGGGGAATGGCTAGAAACTGTTGAACCTAAACCGACTAATGAAATTGTTAAAGAGACTGCCAATGCAGTTAAAACAATTAAAGGTTCGTTAAATTGTCGAATAGCAATGGCAATAATCGCCCAAAGAAAAACGAGAGGAAAAGCAGTTTCTTGATGCTTAATTCGCATCAAAACAGCCACAACTCCAGCTACAATTAATAACAGAACAGTCCAGACTTCCGGCGGAATTCCCCAACCGTTCCAATTTAAACTCTCTAAGCAAATCGCCACATTAACAATAGTCGCGACAGTAATCCAAGCTAAATAGATACTAATTGGAGCATTAACAAACCATCTTTCACGTTCTGGAACTCGTTCTTTACCTATATTGAGTTCTAAATAGGCTGCAATTAAAGCTAATAAAATCCCGATCATTGCAATTAAAGAAGCTAGAAATAATCGAGAGAGAAACACCCAAACCCAAAAAGTTTGAGCGACACAAGCCATCACTAAAAAGTATCCCATATTTTTGAGACGATGATTGTCTCGTTGGGAGGGAAGTAACTGATAAATTCCTAAGCTAAATAATCCTAAATAAATCAATCCCCAAATCGCAAAGGCATAGTTAGCCGGGATAATTTTGACTCCGGCAAACAGTGAATTAGAGATTTCACCAATGGTTAATCCATTCAGAGGAACAATATTTGAAAAGACATTCACTCCAAATGCAGTTAAAATGGCAATAAAAGTAAGCCATTGTCTGAATAGATCTCGATTAAAAGAGAGAGAGTTGGAATTCATGTTGAACAGTTTACTGGGGAAGTTTGACAATCTGATCTCAATTTTATATTGTGATCTTCCCCTAAAAAGAATTTAGAGACACGAATGATCGCGTCTCCAAATCAGATTGACATTCTATTGATTTTACCAGATTATGAAATCTGGCAACCTGCCTTGAGCGGGAGTTTAATTACCACTACCGACTGAGGACTTATTGGTATGGGGTTCGGGAGTGCGAGACCGACGTTTCGACAACTTGGGTTTGGGAACTGACTTGAGATCTTCCTCTTGGGGATAATCTGTTTCTTCCCAATTTGGACGGGTTTGATCGTAAGCCATTTGCAAGGCCGCTGCCGCGATCGCATGAGGTTCGTATTCTTCGCCTAACTGAGCGACAATCGGCAAGAATGAGGCCATGCGTTCCCCTGTTAAAGCTTCTAACACTTTACCTTTCAAGCGATCGATATAACGGGCTTCAATTTGCGATCGCTTCGGAATCGAAAGCGTTGTAAAGTCATGACGCAGATGACGCTCAATCAACTTCAATTTGCGGCGATCCATCGGTTGCAACAAGGTAATCGCCTTTCCTTCGCGTCCTGCGCGACCTGTACGACCAATCCGGTGAACGTAGCTTTCGGCATTATCCGGTAAATCGTAGTTAATCACATGGGTCAAATGATCGACATCTAAGCCCCGCGCGGCAATATCAGTCGCGACAATCCAGCGAACCTGACGTCGGCGAAAACGCATCAGAAGCCGTTCTCGTTGAGACTGATTCAAGTTCCCGTGATATTCATCAACGCTGTGACCCGCCCCTTGCAGGTAGCTGGTTAATTCAGCCGCCGCTTGTTTGGTGCGGACAAAAATAATCGCTGATTCGGGGTCTTCGAGTTCGAGAATTGGTTGCAAGGCTCGGGCTTTCGTCCAACCCCGAGGCACCGTGTAAACCTCTTGTGAGATACGCTTCGGCGTGGTTTTTAGCTGTTCGACTTTAACGGTAACGGGAGATTTGAGAAACTTCCGTACCAATTTCCAAATCGAAGGCTCTATCGTTGCAGAGAAGAAAGCCGTTTGGCGGTTTTCAGAAGCCGCTTCTAGGATTTTCTCTACATCTTGAATAAAGCCCATACTCAACATCTCGTCAGCTTCGTCAAGAACCAACCATTTGATGTTATTGATCTTGAGATCACCTCGATTGAGTAAATCTAATACTCGTCCAGGTGTACCCACCACAATCTGCACACCGCGTTCTAACCGTTGGATTTGTCGGTCGATAGACTGACCTCCATACACGGTCAACACGTACAATGAGCGTTCATTGCTCATGTTGCGAATGGCATCTTTAACCTGCATCGCCAACTCTCGGGTTGGAGTTAAAATCAGAGCCTGAACTTCTGTGGCTTGGGGATCGATTTGTTCAAGGATTGGCAATGAAAAAGCAGCTGTTTTTCCGGTTCCAGTTTGCGCTTGTCCCACAATGTCTCGACCTGATAGGATTTGGGGGATAGCTTGAATCTGGATCGGAGTCGGTTCTGTAAAACCGATTGATTCGAGATGTTGAGCGCGGGCTTCTGAAATACCTAATTCAACAAAGGATAGACTCATTAATTCTCCTAAATCACAAGTTTTCGCTTGGTTCCTTCCATTGCCCTCCTCAGATTCAGGTCTCAGCTCTACTCCAACACCTTATTAACAAGAGCGTCGCTCCAGCGATACACCGTTCTAAGGGCATTGCGGAACCATTTTAGATTTTTGCAGGTTTGTCTCGACTCTCTACTCACTCAATTGCTCCCTTTAGGGGATCTCGCTTTTTAGAGCCAACTCAACCTTATTTATTTATAGGATAACGCTTAACAATCAGAAACAAAACCACAAACTGCTTAAAATTATATCCAAATTCCCGTACCAATACCGTCAAACCCTTTTGTAGATTCACTTTGGGGGATTTTGAAATTTTTTCAGCCTGTTTCTGCTAACTGGCTTTTCTGTAATCCTACATTACTACTTTGAGATTGTCTGATTCTGAGTAGTCAGACAAATTGCCGTTTTTGAGGACTTGGAGAGATCATAAACAATTCCCTGACGCTCTAGCCATTTATGTAATTGCTTTTGAGCGATTTCAGCTTGAGCCGGAGTTACCTTAATAGATAACTCTAGCAGAGGTTTCTGACTCGGAAGAAACCATTGCTCTAAGGTCAGGCGGTAGGGAAAGGTTTTCTCATACCACTTCCAGATTCTCGCCTCCACCATAGTAAACAATTTCAGTTGATCTAGTATTTCTACTGAACCCATGTATTGCCTAAACAGTTGCTTTTGAACTGGGTTGAGAGCTTCTTGGATCTTTTTTTTACCCTGAACCACTTGCTTCAACCGACCGTTTGAGGTGCGCGTTTCTACTTTGGCAATCTGGGTTTGGTGCGCTCCCGTTCGATTGATTTTTAACCGAAAGCGACTCTGGGACAATAATTCTGGGCGAATTAGGTTAGAGTCGAAGTCTCGCAGCTTAAGCGTTAGGGAATCCTTAGCATCCCGATGAAGACGAATTCGCAGAATCACTCCTGCTTTAAACAATTGTAACGCTTCTGTATCAAAAAAGCAACTAGCCCGTTCTAGGTTGGGTCTTTCGTGAAGCTGAAATCTTTTCGCCAGAAGAGGAAACTGACGGGGGTCAAAAAAAACTTTGACTTCTACCTGATCAACAGCTTTCGGTGCTAAGGTCTGAAAACTCATCTCCGCAACTGAACCCCCAACCGCAACTCGAGGAAGTTGGGGTTGAGAACATTCTGAAGGTCCCATAGGCTTAAAAACGGCAGTTCTCAATCAACTTCGAGCAACTGTTCACCGATTCAGTCAATACCCGAATTGAGAATCTGACACCACCCTGAAACAATACAATTAACGCTCTAGAGTTGATTGCAATTTTACCTTCACTATAGCATTCCCTAGAGTTTACTTAAAGCGTTGCGGCTTTATCTTTATACTCTTTTGCTACCGTATTTCTACGGTATGACCATACAAATCATAAACATCCGCATCCGTAATTTCCACCGGAACAATTGACCCTAAACGCGCCATTCCTTCGACATAAACCACTCCATCAACATCTGGTGCAAACCGTTTTGAACGTCCGATTAATTTCCCGCTACTCGGATGTTCTTGTTCAACTAAAACCTCAACGATTTCTCCCACACACTGTTGATTTTGCTTCAATGAAATGGGTTGTTGTACCTGCATTAACGCATCCCGACGCGCATCCATCACTGCTTGCGGAACTTGATTGGGTAAATCATAGGCGGGGGTGCCTTCTTCAGCCGAGAAGGTAAAGACACCGACATGATCAAATTGATGACGCTTGACAAATTGTAGCAAATGTTCAAAATGATGATTCGTTTCGCCGGGAAAACCCACAATAAATGTGGTTCTCAAAACGGCATTGGGAAGTGTCAGTTTAATCTTCTCAATAATCTCATCATTCACCCGACCTTGCCAGGGTCGATTCATAGCGCGTAAAATTTCAGGATGAGAATGTTGTAACGGTAAATCTAAATAAGGTAAAATATTAGGGGTTTCTTGGATGGCTGCCATCACGTTTGGCGTTAATCCCGTTGGATAGGCATAGTGCATTCTCACCCAAGGAATATCGACTTTTCCGAGCGCTCGTAACAGTTCCGCCAATTTCGGTTCACCGTAGAGATCCGTCCCGTAATTTGTGGTAATCTGAGAAATCAGAACAATTTCTTTAACGCCTTGATCCGCGAGTTGCTGCGCTTCGGTGACAATCGACTCAATACTGCGCGATCGCTGATTTCCCCGCAAATGAGGGATAATACAAAAAGCACAGCGATAATTGCAGCCTTCCGCGACTCGTAGATAAGCGACTCCCTCGGTTGTGGTGCGATAACGAGGAACCGTCTCATCCGCGATGTAGGTGGGTTCAGCCGAAATTTCTCGAACTCGTTCCCCGCGTTGGGTGCGTTGAATGACATCGACAATTTTGTGATAATCTCCCGTTCCCACAACCGCCACCGCTTCCGGTAATTCTTCCAGGAGTGCGTCTTGGAAATGCTGCGCCATACAGCCTGTAATCACAACTTTCTTCTTGGCTTCCGCAAGGTCTACAATCGTCTGAACAGACTCTTCCCGTGCGGCTTCAATAAAACTACAAGTATTAACAATAACGTAATCTGCTGACTCTTCGTTAGAATCAACTTGATAGCCTGCCTGTACGAGCAAGCCTAGCATATGTTCGGTATCAATGCGATTTTTCTCACACCCTAAATGAGAAATTGCGATCGTCGGCTGAGTTGCCATTATAAAAATTTATCATAAAATTGAACTACGAATTTATTAGTCTACCATATAATCTAGCTTTTGACATATTTTGACCTTAAACCGCGCAAAATTAACCAACCCACAACACATCCCAGGACATAATACAGAAAATCCCCCCAAACAAAAGTCGTCCCCAGGAGTAAACGTCCCATTAAAGTCGCTCGAATGGCTTGTAAAAAAGGGGGTTTCCACAACTGCATAAACTCCAACACCGCAGTCACAATAAACACCCAAAAGGCCACCCATCCCGGCGAGAGTCGCGGCTGAATGAACACCACTAAAAAAATCCAAAACAGTTCATAGAAAATACTACTAAAAGAGTTATTCACCCAAAACTGTAAAGGGCCTTGATAGAACTTACTCACCAACCCAATGGGAATTAAAGCAATTAAAATCCCAAAAACAATCCAGCGATAAGTTTTCATAATTTAGACCCAGAAAAATCATCAGTCTCAGAAACCCGGTTTCTTGCGATCGCGATCGGTTGAGATCATATATTTTGGGTTGAGAAACCGGGTTTCTTGCGATCGCACCCTACAACAAAAATCAAAAAAAGTAGGATGATCATTACCCATCCTACAGGGTTTTAAAGATTTTTATAAATCTTAGAACAAACTGACGAAATCATCAGCAGTAATGAGACTGGCGTTAACATTCTCAACTGTAGCTAACAGTTCCTCTCCAAACTTAATCAGAGTCGAACCATTTTCATCTAGAATATTTAACTGAGCAAACGTTAAGCCACCATCAAGAACAAAAGCATCTTCACTATCAACAAAATCCGTAATCAAGTCAGAACCATCGCCACTACGAAGTAAAAAGCGGTCTTGTCCGGCATCTCCGGTCAGTGCATCATTTCCCTCAGCACCAACGAGTAAATCATCACCCGCACCGCCAATTAGTTCGTCATCCCCTTCACCGCCATCAAGGGTGTCATCACCCGCACCACCGAACATCAGGTCATTTCCTTCGTTACCATCAACAAGGTCATTCCCCATGTCACCGTAAAGGGTATCATTGCCTTGACCACCAGAAGTGGTATCGTTATCTTGACCTGCGTAGATCAGGTCATTACCGTCGTTTCCTTGGATTAAATCATTACCAATGTTACCAAAAATTGCCGCACACGCCCCTACCTTCAGGTATGGGGATATAAGGCTCTTTCTAATGCTATAATAACTCTACTGGCAGGGTATTCAACCAGTTGAAAAACCCAGCATCTAATCGATGCAATTAACCTTGAAAACTTAAGGTATGGGGTTCTTGCAAGAAATGCTTTGGCCATATAAAACCTTAAAGCACCAAGTACAGAGAACAAAGCATTTTTTTCTCAAGTACGGTAGGGCATACCGAAACTATCTCTGAAATGGGATGAACGACTGGGGAGACTCACCCCTCTGGAG
>NZ_LATL02000158.1 GCF_000972705.2 Limnoraphis robusta CS-951
CCCGCCCTCATCGTTATTTTGTAGGGGCGGGTTCCGCGAAAATCTATGTGTTCTCAGCAACAAGATTAATAAACCCGCCCTCATCGTTATTTTGTAGGGGCGGGTTCGCTCAAAAATCTATGTGTTCTCAGCAACAACATCAATAAACCCGCCCTCATCGTTATTTTGTAGGGGCGGGTTCCGCGAAAATCTATGTGTTCTCAGCAACAACATCAATAAACCCGCCCAACCCATTAACCGTTTTTTCCATACTACAGGGATCACCGCCAGAGGGGCGGGTTTATGTCGGTTACGTGTTAGAAACATACATCTAGGTGGAACCCGCCCCTACAATACGGGTGACTCTCCTTAGAGGGAAAGCAACAAGGGCCGGAAGCCATGTTTAACGGAAACTTTACCAATCAAATCCATTTTGTCAACAGTAATTTGATTGCGTCCCCAAGAAAAATTGGTGTAAATTTTTTCAAATTCTAACAACATCGATTCCGCAAAACAGGCAAACAGTTGACGGGCGGGGACTTGCATATTGACAATTTTCATAATTTTCCAGTCAATATCAAGGGAATGTTCAACAATACCGCCTTCTAAAATGTGAACGCCGGGATGTTGAATTTTGGTTGCCATATTCTTGGGATAACCGCCATCGATCAGCAAACAAGGTTGCTGCAAGGTGTTGGGATCGATTTCTATACCTTTTGCCATACTCGCCACCCAAACCACAACATCAGCCAGGGGAAGCGCTTCTTCTAGCCCTAAGATTTTACCCCGTCCGAGTTCTCCTTGCAGGTTTTGTAGACGTTCGCGATCGCGAGCAATTAGTAACAATTCTCCCACCTGAGTCCGTTGGTTGAGCCAACGACAGACAGCGCTGCCAATATCACCTGTAGCCCCACAAACGGCGACTGTCGCATTCGATAAGTCTATGCCCAACTTCGGCGCCATCTGTTCAACTTGACGACAGATAATATAGGCGGTGTGGGTGTTTCCAGTGGTAAAGCGTTCAAACTCTAGCTTGATGTTGCGGACTTGCCGGATTTTATCCAAATTAAAATTTTCAAAAATAATGGAGGAGAATCCGCCCAAGGCAGTTATATTAATGCCATGTTTTTGAGCATGAGCCATCGCGTTAATGATCTTGCGTGTCGCGGCTTTAATACGACGACTGGCTAACATTTCGGGCAGAAAACAGGATTCGACATAGCGGCCTTCAATCACTTGGCCTGTAACGCTTGTCACCTTAATTTCATCCACAATTTGGGGCGGCGCACTGCACCAAAAATCCAACCCTTGATCGGCGTATTCTGGATAGCCCAAGTCTTTTGCAACCAACTGGGCGTGTTCCAAACTTGTCAGATGACCAATTAAACCAAACATAGTCCGTCACTACACTTTAGATAGATTTTAGATTTTAACTTGACCTGGGGCTGGATGTCGGTGAGGGTGCGATCGCTTGACCTCTGACCAACCAGAGTCGAGGATGATGAGATAGTGGATCATTGAGTCTGAAAACCTCCGAGTTCCTCGTCTCTGGCCGTTTTTAGAGTCCCATTGATTTGAGGATTTAGACGCCTTTGAGACCGTAGGCAGACATCCGCATGATGTCTCGGGTTGTGAACCCAATATTGCTCAGGGCTTCGCCGTAAGCAATCATAAAGTCCTCAACGAGAGCATCTTTTTCCATGCCCAAAATCTCTGCATCATTTTCAACTTCGTTGAGCATTTTCCAGACTAAAGGTAAGTTCTGGGCGTTAGCTTCTTCGAGTTCAGCTTTAGACTCCTCAAAATGAGCTTTGAGCCATTCCTCACCAAAGTTGAGGTGCATATACTCGTCTTTGACGACTCCTTCGGTGATTTTGCGAGCAAAGGGGTCAGCAACCGGGATATAGATGTTGTAAGCTGCGATCGCAAAGCTTTCGATAATCAAAGATTGAATCAGCAAACAAGTAACAACCTTTCCATCGGCGGCTGCGGCTTGGAAATTCTGATGCAATGGGCTAAAGAACTGGCGGGCAAACTCCATATCGGGAGTCACGTCCAGATTGCGACCACAGGCTTGGAATCCCTTCATGTGACGGTTTTCCATCTTCGAGAGACGCACTAACTCGTCTTTTTCATCCGGTAACATTTCACCCAGCTTGATGTAGTTATCGTGGGCTTCTTGCTCTCCCTCGATCACAATCGCATTAATTCGGCTGTAGGCATCTTTGTAAGTATTGGTATTAAAGTCGATTTCTGCAATGGCTTCAAGCTGTGGCATAGATTTACTAGCTCCTCATTATCAATGAGTTCAATCAGTTTATTTTGACCTGTTTTAGCTCCTGAGCGGCCTTATACGGATTTCAGGAGTTCGTTTATTTTGACAGAAGCTGAGATATTGACGATATCGAGTTCGCCCAGAATTGGGGACGTTCTCAGATTGTGTTTGATCTCAACCGCTTAGTGTAACGCTTCGGATCGCGTTTTTCTGGTGTCCAGTTCTTCAACTTCTCTAGAAATGATTTGGCGCTAACGCCTGAGCCTTGTTGATTTGATCGCCATCTTGGGAGAGGATTAAAACAACACTCGACGTTTATTGACCTGGCATCACTCCCGCTTAGGAGGAAATACTGAACCTATAGTTACTTTACCTATTTAAGCGAAGATTTGGCTAATTTTATCCTCATCTCAAGAGGGTAGGGTGCGTTGATCGAGCAAAATTGCAGCTTTTATAAGTTTCGCTTAATTCTTTCGCCTACACACCTGAGACAAGACTTATGGGAAAATTGATGCAATCCTCAAAATTTCTCCTGTGGCTGAGTTTAGCGTTGTTGTCGCTGGGGGCGGTGCTGGTACTTCTCCCCTTGGTGATTGTTGTACTGACTTCGTTATCGGACGTGGGTTCGGCTGAAAACCCTGGCAAATTTACGCTGGCTTTTTATCGAGAAGCTTGGCAACGGGGTAACTTTTTGTTAGCTTTTGCTAATTCTACTTTAGTTGCGCTTGCGGTTACAGGATTTCAGATGATCACTTCGGCTTTAGCGGGTTATGCCCTGGCTCGTTTAAGGTTTCGTGGACGACAGGCAGTTTTATTGATTGTTTTAACAACTCTAATTATACCCTTTCAGTTGTTGGTTATTCCAATTTTTATGGTTCTCAAGTGGGGAGATCTGATCAATACCTACTGGGCTTTAATTTTACCGACGGCTGTCAATGGGTTTGGAATTTTTCTGCTTCGTCAATATTTCCTAACCATTCCTGTAGAATTGGAGGAAGCTGCTGCTCTCGATGGGGCGAATCGTTGGCAGATTTTGTGGCAGGTGATTCTTCCCTGTGCTAAACCTGCATTGGTGACGCTGTTTTTGTTTACCTTTATTGGCGAGTGGAATGATTTGTTTAAGCCTTTGGTTTTTACAACTCGACCTGAACTGAAAACCGTGCAGTTAGCTTTAGCTGAGTTTCAAGAACAGTTTACCAGTAGTTGGTCTTTAATGATGGCGGCGGTTGTGATTTCGACTTTGCCTGTTGTGGTGTTATTTCTCATCGGTCAGCGTCAGTTTATTCGGGGTATTGCGGCTACGGGAATTAAAAACTAACGTTGAAATTGAATAAAAAAATAATGCCACCTTTCGAGCAGCAATTCTAACGAACTTTTGACAACTGACTGCGTTTGTCTCTCCAGTTTTAACTGATGTAAGACTTTTTCCGCCAAGATTTACCCAGATTGATCACCGTAGCGGTTACAATCTCAATCAGCTTTAATAAGCTGCTTGAATGAGCGATTGTCCAAATATTAACCGCTAAACACAAGCTCCCTAAAGCCAGTAAAATGTAGGTGGGCATCATTACCACCCCAATACTAAACCAACTGTAAACGTGCAGTAGCATCAGCACAGCATAAAAGCTTGCAAATCCTATCATTAACCGCACTTTAACCGCAGAGTATCTCATCCCTGTAAAAACCAAGGTTTGCAGAGTTGCCAGCACATTGGCGGGAACTAGAAACGCACAAATGGTCAGACAATTGGCACGGGAAAACTCAGCAATTGCATTAATATCTACTAGCATCTTTGTGTAACTCAGTGAAATCATTAACAGATTAACTTTACAGATGTTTTGGGTTTGATTTCTGACATCTCGTTAACATTTTTGCTTACTTATCTTTATTCAAACCACTCGTCCAAATATTGGTGAACATCATAACCATTCCCCCAACAAAAATCACAATTGCCAGTCCACCAAAAATTACATTTTCCCAATCTATCGTTTCCATAAAGCTCCGATTTAGATCTACACCGATTTACCGTAGCACAAATACTTAGCATCTGTGATCGCTTTCCCGCAGCTACACAGCCAGACTCAACAGAGGCGAATGTTCTCAAGTTCCAGCACTTCTAGCCAATTCATCCCCGAACTATCGATTTTAAGTTTGTAACGTATCTTAATTTGACATCCTCCCCACCCTGCTGACGCTGAGGGTAGGGATTCCCATCATCACTGACAGGGTTTCCTGGTTCGTCGAGCAACCTTGCTTGTCTGAGTTTCCACCTTCAAGTAGCGGGTCATCTCATCCCCAGGCGTTACTTTCCGAGTGCCCCTCGGTAGTTGAGCATTACCTTGTAATGCCTTCATCAAAATGTTGATGGCAGCGTTTGTGTCACGGTCATCTAAATAACCGCATTGCGGACATTTATGTGTGCGCGTGGACAAGGATTTCTTAACTTCGGAACCACAGTTAGAGCAATTTTGAGAAGTGTAATGAGGTGCAACAGCTATCACTGGCACATCAAACACTTTCCCAAAATACTCCAACCACTGTCTAAACAATGTCCAACTAGCATCAGATATTGATTTAGCTAAATTGTGGTTCTTAACCATATTCCGCACTTTTAGATCTTCAATGGCTACCAAGTCTGCCGACAGGATAAGCGCCCTTGCAGTCTTTACCGCAAAGTCTTTACGCCGCCTTGATATCTTGAGATGCGTTCTACCTAACTTTTTAATGGCTTTAAGTCGATTTCTTGACCCTTTAGTTCGACGAGAAACACGTTTTTGTGCGCGTTTTAAAGACTTCTCGGCTTTTCTCAAGAACCTTGGGTTTTCTATTTTATTACCATCAGAGTCGGTATAGAAATGATTTAAACCAACATCTATGCCTACCATCCGATTAGTGGGGTTATGTTGCTCTTTTCGTTCTTGGTTGATAGAGAACTGAACGTAATATCCATTAGCTCGACGCACAACACTCACTCGCTTAATCTGCTTTTTTTGATAAAAATGCAAATCGCGAGTTCCCCACATTCTAAATGTTCCAGCTTTGAAACCATCCCTAAATGTAATGGTTAATCGGTCATCCGACAACACCCAGCCATCAACTTTGTACTCGACTGAGCCATGAGTTTGATGTTTTTTAAAACGTGGGAAGCCTTTCTTCCCCGGAACCTTTTTCTTGCAATTATCAAAGAATCTAGCAATGGCACTCCATGCCCTTTCTGCACTGGCTTGACAGGCTTGCGCTGAAAGTTTTTTGCACCATTCAAATTGTTCTCTGAGTATTTTGCAATACTTGTTCAAATCATACCTGTTGACCCTTTTGTTATCCATCCAGTACCGAAGGCAACTATTACGAACAAAAAGGGCGGTACGAATCATTTCGTCCAAGATGGCGTACTGCTCAGATGTTCCTCGTAATTTGGCTTCAAATACTAACATGGATGTTTCAACGCTATGTCGGATATCTTAAACATAGGATACAAGGATTGTAAAAAAGCGAGTACATTGAGTACCCGTTTTTTACTGAGGGGAGTCCATGTACCCCCACCCTACTTCACTTCGTTCCGTTGAGCATGGGGTTCTATTGCTCCCCCAAACCCCCACGCTTGGATAGAAGAAGGTAGACTTGACAAAACAGGCAGGAAATGAGTATGTCCGAACAAAAAAAAGCCAATTGGGATGCTGGACGGTTTTTAAAAACCTTGGGTTACTTTGGGGTGGTTCCCTTTATAGGTAGTATAAGCTGGATTCAGCAACTATTCGGTAACAACAAAAACAAACCACAGCCCAAGTCAGAAGTGGTGTTAGTTGCAGGTGCGACAGGAGGCGTCGGGAAACGAGTGGTGAAGCGGTTACAGCAACGAGGTGTCAACGTGCGTGCGTTAGTTAGAGATGCAAAAAGAGCGAAAAAAATCCTCGGAAATACAGTAGAAATTATCGAAGCTGATTTGACTATTCCTGAGACGTTAACCCCTGAAGTAATGAAAGATGTAACGGCAATTATTTGCTGTACGGGAACCAAAGTTCAACCCGTCGAAGGGGATACTCCAACCCGAGAAAAATACTACCAAGGTATTAAATTTTATCTGCCGGAAGTGGTAGATGTTCCCGAAAAGGTAGAATATGAAGGCATGAAGAATTTAATCAATGCTGCGTTTCCCACTCTCAAAAATAGTGGTGAAAAACTCCTGTTTGATTTTAGCAAACCAACGGAAGATTTAAAAGAAACTTGGGGGGCTTTAGATGATATTGTGATGGGAGGCGTGAGTGAAAGTTCGATTCGATTGATTGGCGATGCGGCTTTATTTACGGGGAATGTTTCAACGGCTAATTCGGGTGGGTTTGCTTCGGTGAGAACCCGCAATTTTGAACCCGCAATGAATTTATCGGGTTATCAAGGAATTGAATTGCGAGTCAAAGGAGATGGAAAGCGCTATAAATTCATTCTGCGGAATGATTCTAAATGGGATAGTATTGCTTACTGTTATTCGTTTGATACTGTTTACAATATTACCACAACTCTTCGCATTCCGTTTAATCAATTAATTCCGGTATTTCGGGCAAAAACCCTTAAAGACGGCTCACCCTTTGACCCCAGTACGGTTTATTCTATTCAACTGATGTTGAGTAAGTTTGAATACGATAAACAACTCAATCCTAAATTTTCACCGGGAATTTTTCAATTACAAATTGAGTCGATTAAAGCCTATG
Organism: Limnoraphis robusta CS-951; assembly: GCF_000972705.2. Next base: position 6,961 of record NZ_LATL02000158.1, read on the forward strand.
GGGGGGAAAAATTTCCTCGGTTTGTTCAGATTAGTTCAGCCGGAGTGACTCGCCCCGGTAAACCGGGATTAAACCTAGAAGAAGAACCGCCAGCCGTCCGTTTAAATGAACAATTGGGGGGGATTTTAACCTGGAAATTGAAAGGAGAAGATGTGATTCGTTCCAGTGGCATTCCTTACACGATTATTCGACCTTGTGCGTTAACAGAAGAACCAGGAGGGAAAGCGTTAACATTCGCTCAAGGTGATACAATCAAAGGTCAAGTGAGTCGAGAAGATATCGCTGAACTGTGTATTCAAGCGTTGAATTTACCGCAAGCTTGTAATGTTACTTTTGAGGTGAAATCCCAACAAAATGGTTACAAAATAGGAGACTGGACAGGTTTATTTTCGAGTATTAAACCTGATTCGGTAAACTTCTATCTAGATTGAGGTCAAAAAGACCTATAAAGACTTTTTTAAAGAGGGAAATTAACCACAAAGACACAAAGACACAAAGATTTTCTTTCTTATATGTTCTCTGTGTCGAGCGTGGTTTTTCTTCTTTCTATAGCGGTGTGCGATTGTATGAGTTACAGTAGTGCAAGTGTCCTCGCTTGCTGGCATCCACAGAGAATCATCTAATTGATTATCAATGAAACTGAAAATTAACCCTAAATTTACCCCTTATTTGTTTTTACTTCCCGCCCTATTAATTTTGGGTTTAACGGTATTTTGGCCAGCGTTGCAAGCGTTTTATCTGAGTTTCTTTAGTTATGATTTATTGCAACCGCCGCAATGGATAGGGTTAAGAAACTTTCAACGGTTGTGGAGTGATGAGGTATTTTGGAAGACGCTACAAAACACAGTAATTTATAGTGTTTTTGTCGTTCCCATTTTAGCAATTTTTCCATTGGGTTTAGCGATTTTAGTGAATCAAAAACTGCGGGTAATTCATTGGTTTAGAACCGCTTATTATGTTCCGGTTGTTATTTCAATGGTTGTAGCGGGACTCGCTTGGAAATGGTTATATTCAGAAACGGGTTTACTCAATCAACTCCTGCAATACAGCTTATCTTTTGTTCTCCCGGATTCAAAATTACCGACCATTCCTTGGTTAACCAGTCCTGATTTAGCCTTATTTAGCGTCATGGCGGTAACAATTTGGAAAGGGTTAGGTTATTATATGGTTATTTATTTAGCGGGCTTACAATCTATTCCCGCCGAATTATATGAAGCGGCGAGTTTAGAGGGGTCTGACGGTTGGCGAAAACATTGGGATATTACACTTCCCTTGATGCGTCCTTATATTGTTTTAGTGGCGGTTATTTCGGCGATTTCAGCTACGAAAGTTTTTGAAGAAGTTTATATTATGACCCAAGGAGGGCCGCGTAATAGTTCAAAAACAATTGTCTATTATCTCTATGAACAAGCGTTTCAAAATTTAGAGATTGGTTATGCTTGTACTATTGGATTGATTTTGTTTTTAATTGTTCTCGGATTGTCAGTTTTACGATTAGCCCTTACTCAATTGACCTCTAGTGATACTCCAACTTTATAACCATTTCCATGAATTGCCATTAACAACAATGTTAGATTTGATGACGCTGTTGTTGCTGATTGTTTGCGGTTTTTCTAGCAGTCTTTTTTCGTTTTATTTATGGGCAAGTTCACCGAGTTATCCCCAAGCTAAATATGCGGAAATATTAACTTCTGATTTTCCACCTCAACGGCATATAAAAGAGACTTATACAGTTATTACTTATAATATTGGTTATCTTTCGGGTTTGACCAATAACCAAGCGGTACAACGTAAAAAAGCGTTATTTGATGAAAATATAGAGATCGCAATTGCAGCTTTAAAACCCTGGAATGCTGATTTTATTGCCTTTCAAGAAATTGATTTTGCTTCTCAACGTTCCTATGATGTTAATCAAGTTAAAGCGTTAGCAAATGCGTTACAATTTCCGATGCAAGCAACGGCGATTAATTGGGATAAAAATTATGTTCCTTTTCCTATTTTTCCCGTTTCTACACATTTTGGTAAACTGTTGTCTGGACAGGCGGTTTTGAGTCGATATCCCATTGAACTTAATGAACGAATTGTGTTAGAACGAGTTGCCAATAAGCCTTTTTATGAAAAGCCGTTTTATTTGGATAGACTCGCCCAAGTTACTCACCTTAAAATAGCCAACCAAATACTTATTTTAATTAACGTTCATTTGGAAGATGTTGATCGAAAAACTCGTTTAAAACAATCTCAATTTGTCTTGGAACTCTTTCTGAGTTTTGCTCAAAACTATCCGGTAATTTTACTGGGTGATTTTAACAGCGAACCGCCTTCAAAAACCCATTTAGAACCGACTATTAATCTATTTCTCAATACACCCGGAATTGAGTCTGCTTTTCCCCCAGAAACGTTAAATAATCCCAAAAATGCAACTTATCCTTCTGATAAACCCCGTCAAACTATTGATTATATTTTCTACAATTCAAATCGAATTCAAGCAATAGAATGGCAAGTCATAACAGGTATTATAGCTTCCGATCATTTACCTGTGATGATGAAATTTAGGATAATTTTTTAAATAAAAACCCGGTTTCTTTCAGGTAAGAGGGGCGGGTTTATATAGGTTTAAAGAGGGAAATCTAAATGGGTTCGGAACCCGCCCCTACAGGTTTCCGTGTTTTTTAAGGGCGGGTTTATATAGGTTGAAACTGGGAAATCTAAATGGGTTCGGGACCCGCCCCTACAGGGTTCCGTGTTTTTT
>NZ_LATL02000159.1 GCF_000972705.2 Limnoraphis robusta CS-951
GGTTGTCAATGAATCAGTAATCCAAAGCCGTGAGGCTTGGAGAATCCCCTTTCTTTAGAAATGGGGAGTATGTCAAATTGCCACGTTGAGAGGCTTGATAGATGCGCTTTTGTAACTTAAAGACTTTACGCTCTAGCTTATGCCAGGGTATCGACTTCCATTCAATCATCGGGGAGGATCCCCGTGCTTTTGACGTTTTCATTACGACTTGAACCTCTATCCTACATTTCACCGTGAGTCCGTCTGCCTATCCTTGGAGTTACCTAAGGCGTTCGCTTCTGACTCAATCTTTCCTACTCGCAGCATCCAGTTAGCACCTACTCAGGGAATCGACCACCCTGATAGACATTGTTTGAACCTTTAGAGCGACACTGTACACCGGGTTTATTGGAAGTGCTTGATGGTCATCACTTCACTGCCATCTCCTTATCCTTTGCCTTTTGGCTCCAGTGTAAAAGCCTTATTCCACTGGTTATTGATGACGATGTTTTAAACGTGCCTTCACTTTCGTTACTCATGGGTTCTTGCTCGTAGGAAACCAACTTTTAGGCTGTTAGCTTTACCTCCTTTCATCCCCGCTTTACGGATTGATGGCTAGTCGCTACCGTAGGGGAAGTGCTGTCACCACTGCACTTGTGGGGAAGGACTTGAGTTTTCTAGGATACTTCCTCTCACCTTCATGTCTATCAAGTTGTCAAGGTTCTATATTTGACCTTGCGGCTAATCCCCCAAATCCTGTGTAGATTGGTTTCTAGCCAACGAATCGCACAAAGTTTTCTAGTCCCAAATCAATACCGATGGAGTTATCCCAAGTCCGATCAACATCTGAAGTAATTTCGGGAACTGAAACATCTTCGAGTGTCAGCGTAATGTACCAGCCATCGGACTTTTGACTGATAATTGCTGTCTTCACCGCAAATCCATCAGGTAGTGGACGATGCCAAATGACTTTCACNCCAACGAATCGCACAAAGTTTTCTAGTCCCAAATCAATACCGATGGAGTTATCCCAAGTCCGATCAACATCTGAAGTAATTTCGGGAACTGAAACATCTTCGAGTGTCAGCGTAATGTACCAGCCATCGGACTTTTGACTGATAATTGCTGTCTTCACCGCAAATCCATCAGGTAGTGGACGATGCCAAATGACTTTCACCGCTCCAATTTTGGGAAGCTCGATTCTGTTTCCATTAATCCAATCAATCGAAGCTTGGGGATACGTCAATGAGCGATAGCGGTTCTTGCTCTTGAATCGTGGCTTACCGCTTCGATTTCCGTTGCTGTCTCCTTTGAGATAGCGGTCAAATGCCAGCTTGACTCGCTTTACCATGTCCTGAAGCACTTGTGAGTGAATGTCCTTGTACCACGGTCTGTCTTGCTTCAGTGACACCAGAGAGCGTTTCTGACTATAGTAATCAGGCTGGTCTTTCAGTTCAGGCAAATAACAGACCAGAGGGCAAGCATTCACCGGAGAGCGATTTTCTTCCCACCATTGAAACCGCTCTGCCAACATCCAGTTATATTGCAATCGCAACATATCGAGCCATCGACTCATCGTGGCGCGTTGCTTAGAAGTTGGCAGTAGGCGGAATTGGTAGGCAATTCGCATCAGTAAATGGACTTATCTAAATTTGTGAACAATATCAAATCGGTTTCCAGTCGTCGCATCCAAAGCGAGTTTGCAGAACACTTTAACAGCGTCTATTGGAAAGATGTGCTTTGGAATGAGTCGTATTTCCGAAGCGTCATGCGGTGGTGTCACTGTTTCGGTTCTGCCTCAGTACATCGAAAATCAGAACGCACCCGACTAGCGAAGCGGAGATTGTTCGTCTCCGCTTCGCTCCGACTCACGCGCCTCTCATCCCGACGCTCACCAAGAGCGGGTAGAGCGCGGGGCTTCCCGTCTAAGCGCTAAACTTATCATCTTCGCCTGTTTGGGGCAGGCAAGTCCAGGCTCAGTTTCAATCCGCTTGAATCTAATGGCTCAACATAACGGACAATGGCGATTAAGTTGCTTGAATTTGACTGAAGACTTTATAACGGACTCAGGTAAGCTATAATATACCTCAAGATTTGAATTTTGGGTGTGTAACTCAGGNGCGCGGGGCTTCCCGTCTAAGCGCTAAACTTATCATCTTCGCCTGTTTGGGGCAGGCAAGTCCAGGCTCAGTTTCAATCCGCTTGAATCTAATGGCTCAACATAACGGACAATGGCGATTAAGTTGCTTGAATTTGACTGAAGACTTTATAACGGACTCAGGTAAGCTATAATATACCTCAAGATTTGAATTTTGGGTGTGTAACTCAGGTGGATAGAGTAGCTGCCTTCTAAGCAGCCTGCCGCAGGTTCGAGTCCTGCCACACCCGTTGAAAAATCGTTATTTTATAGGGGTTTTGGAAAGACAACCTAGCCGTTGATGTTTATAGAATGTTTATTGATTTTGACCAGTAACAACCTATAAACATTAGTCCCTGTAGAATTTCTGACCGCTTGACATACTCCCCATTTCTAAAGAAAGGGGATTCTCCAAGCCTCACGGCTTTGGATTACTGATTCATTGACAACCNAAGGTAGGGGCGTGTGCGGCAATTTTTGGTAAAAATTTCTCCGCATCTCCAACTTGTTCCTGTAGCTTGTCAGCTAACTCGGTTACCTGATCATCGGTTAACTCACTAACTCTTGACTTGCCAAACTTCTCTAGATAGGGAGCTAAGACTTCCGTCTGCGTTTGTTTTTTCTCCCCTAGCTCTGAAATCTGTTTGACTAACCGCTTAACCCTTTGTACAGGTGTTTCAGTTTGAGGCTCAATGGGTAGTTCAGGCTGTGTATGCTCTGGTGTTTTAGGTTTGGGTTGAATATCTCCACAGAGCGCCTCAAAAACCTCAATATTCTCGGGCTTAACGTTCAATTCCCCATTTGGGTGTTTGACTTTCCAAGGCACATCATCAAGGTAAGACCGTCCGAGAAGAATCGCTTCGCCTGTGTAACTGGGATGCTCAAGCCAAACAATTGACTTGACATCCCTATTTAGCTCCTCTTTAACAGTTTTCTTGAGCCATTTCTTCTTCTGGGCAGGGGTGTATTTTGCGATCGCGGGTTTGAGGGTTATGTCTTTTGCGGGTTTAGATTCTGGTTTAGGTTCAGGCTGTTTGACTAGTGCCAGTTCTATAAAGTAAGGGTCTTGCCATGTCTCAACACCATTGTCCAGTCGTATGTTTAGGGTTTTCTTGTGGCGAGAGTTGTCAATCTCTACGACTTCCCCGGTTTTGTCACAGTCCAATAAGATAATGCGATCGCCAACCTTGAACGGGTTCTCTGCTTGGACAGTTTTTTCTGGTTTGGTTGAGTCGTGAGGTTTATCATTCTGACTTCCTTTATGTCTCTGTTTATTTTTTTCAGATGAATTGGAAAAACCCGTCAGACCCGTCAGGATTTTTTGAGAGTCCGATTGGGTAAGGGTTTCAGAATTCTCCAATCCGTCAGCCAATCCGTCAGCCTGACGGGTTGAATCCGTCAGGATATTTTTGAGTGACTCTTCATAGGTTGGAATCATGTCATCGTCTGTCCCTCTCAACCTCAATCCCAAGAACCCTCGCGCCTGTTCTGTCTTCGTTTTCTCAACTTTCCATTCCAAAGTTGACTGACACAATTCCTCCAGTGCTGAGGAAAACTTCTTATATGACAGGGAGTTATTACCCGATCGCTTGCAGTAATCGCAGTAGCTACCATATAGCGTCTCTACAATGCCATTATTTTTGACGGCTTCATCTTTATCACTGCCCGTAGGAGTAAATGCGGTAGTGTCGTAAATCACACAGTCATTGACCCATGCTGTCATCGCATCTTCGCTGAGACGAGATTCCCAGAATTGGGCTTTAAGCTCGGGAATATCTGAGACTCCCCGCAACGTTTGGGTTACAAATTCATCCGAGAAGCTCAGGAGGTAATTTGTGAATGCCGCTAGTTCGGGTTGAAATTCCTTGTTTAAGTCGCGCCTGTTCTTGTCTGCAACTTTGGTATTCATGGGAACAGAGATGACCCGACGTTTCCATCCATTTCCTCTAACACCTTGGGCAATTGGATGCTCACTGATCATCAATACCATCCCATCAAAACGGTATTGAAAGGCGGGTTTATTTTTCTGTTCTGCTCTGAGGTAATCCCCTCCTACCGTTTTCATCAAGTTACTAATGTCTTTCGGCAAAACCATCTCATCTGCAAAGATAAGTAATCGTTTACGATAGGCGTTGACCGTTTCAAATCGGTTAGAACAGAAAAGTTCTACACTGCTATTACAGGTGTTTTCAATTCCAATTAAATCTATCGCTAGCCTGGCTATCGTTCCTTTTCCACTGCCACCCAGACCCATTAGGTGCATAAACTTTTGAATGTCTGAACGTCCCTTTAAAACCGCGTTCAGAAAGCAGAGTAAAACATTTTTAATATTCTGATTACCTCCCGAGGCTGAGTCTAGATAAGCGTTAATCTTGCTCCACTCTTTGGCTTCTGGGTCATATTTGCGGGGAAGTGTCCAAGTTAAATAGTTTTGAGGCGAGTGTTCTAAGAGCTTGCTTGTACCAATTTCTAACACTCCATTGACATGGGGTAAAATCTCACTTGGGCTGCGTTCTTGCCATTCCCTTTTTATTATTTGAGGATGAATTATTAGGGCTTTTATGACGTTAATCAGGTAACTGTGAGTTTTGAAGTTTATCCCCTTGCCGTCTAGAATCTGAGAGACGATTGACTCAATGTAGGTGTCAGTTTCAGGTGTCCAAACTCCCTTGTCTTTAGCCTCGTATCTCATCCAGACACCCGTCTCATTATTAAAGGCTAATTTATTGGCATATTCTTCGGCAATTTCTTTGGCAATATCATTGGCTGATGGAGTTTTAAGTGTTTCTCCATTGTTAAATTGTTTTTCCCACTGTTCAGATGTTTTGGCTTGATTAATTCTCTCTAGAAACGCATCTTTACCCTCTCCTTTTATCAAGTCGTCCATCCCCTTTTACTTGGAATCCCAGGTAACGATTTTGATTGTCGTACCCAGTTTTTTAGCCTCTTGACAAAACCGTTTAATTGCTTCACGACATGAAGGTTTATCTACATAATCTGAATCAAAAGATAGGAATTGAAATCCTCCCCGTTTAAGCCAAATTTCGACCTCGTGATTCAACTCGCCACCCGAGATGAAATTCCATACCCCAAATACAGCAATTGTAGGTATATCAATTGTTAATCCGGATCCTGCTTTTTTACCACCCTCAGTCCAGTTAATAATTTGAGATTTATCCTCGTAGACTCGCTTCCAGTAGTCTTTGTCAACCGCTCCATTCTGGTCGGGCATCTTCAGGAACAGAGCATCAGCCCCCACTCCAGAAGCGCTGAGATACTTTAAGCCTTCTTTATCGGTAGTTGGGTCAATATGCTTTATTTCTGGCTTGAATTGGCCGAAGCGATTACCCATTGGCTGACCGTTTCTCCAGTTCACTCCCCCACACCACCAACCGCCTGTTTTGACTTTTTTGATGGGGTTCTTGCGTCCCAGGCGCTCGTTGGCTTCTTCTGCCGTCAAACCTTCTATGTTGAGAAGGGCGATACCCAGGTTGACACCAGATTCGTTTACCCAGTCGTCAAGGTATTTGTTGAGGTTGACTTCTGCGACCTGTGTTAAAGTGTTTTCAGTAACTTGCATCTGTTTTAACCAGTCTTTTGGTGGTGCGGATGTAAGGATATGTGGCTCGATACGATAGTGTTTCCATACTTTTCCTTGGACGCGAACATCTACCGTTTCGAGTTTGATCAACAAATTCATAACTTGAATGCCTCCTAGTTGGTTTTGTAGTATCTACCAATTCTAGGGGGTATTCGCTTTGGTAGCTGTTTATTTCTAGCCCCAAGGCTTCGTGGAAATACGTCAACATTGAGACAAAAACAAAATGGGATTTTTTTGGGAGATTATTGAAGGGTTGACCCCTTGACCTGAGTCCGGGAATGATCGCCTGTTGATCTTTCATTTGTCTTCCAAACCAAATTCCGTCAATATTGACGGAATTATCTTTGAGATATCTTTGGGAGATCATTGGAGGTTAATCGCCTGTCTTGAAAAGCTTCTGGAGTCGTCTGGAGTTAAGTATCCTCTCTACCCGTTAACCTGACCTCAAATCGGTGTTTAACCGAGTTAACGTCAACCTTCAGTTCAGCCTCAAGGTAAAGCCGTTGATATTGGCTTTCTCCCCTATTGCTGTAGCTGTCGGATACTTCTAGCAGGTTAATGACGTTAGCACGGGCTAACAGGTCAAGGAAGGCTTTCCAGTTCTCAATCTCTTGTTCAGTTGCAGTCAGTCGGATTTTGGCGGTCATAGCTATAGGGTTAGTTTGGTTCGGTTCAATCTGGCTGAACCCTTGGTTCGGTTCAGGGTTCTGATTTCGGTTCAATCACTGAACCTTTCCCTACCACAAGGGTTCTAGCGGGTTCAGATTAATGTACTAACCCATATAGGTTAGATAATCGTAAAAGCAAGCTAGAAGATTGTTAATCTCCTCGTCTGAGTAGCCAGATTCACGGCTATATTGCCAAAAACTGTAAGCGATTTGACAGTAGCAAAAACCACAAATTAGATGGTCTAAGATGATGTTCTTACAGAAGCCATTGTTTTTAAATTTTCTCATGCTTTTAGTTAACTAAGTTAACGAGTCGTTGAATTTTGGTAACTCCGTAAACTACTGTTTAAAGGGAGTTTACGAGTTTGACCAGATAAATTTACCAGTTTCCCCATAGCGGGAAACAGCGATTTACTGGGTAACGGAAATTGGTAAACTTTCGGTAAGTTCTCTTTCGTCTACGTGAAAGATATCAAGCTGATTTATTTCAGGAGACGTGTCCGCCAATTCAATACTCTTTAACGTCGTTACCTGATACCGCAATGAGAGTTTATTATCGCCTTCTAACAGAATCTCATAACCGGAAACAATCACGGGAATTCTGTATTGATAACACAAGTAAATTGCTGTCTGACCAAGTTTCCATTTGAAAGACTGTGAAACTTCAGTCAATAGTTTTGACTGAGCAAAATATGGTAATGTCATAGTACCTCATTACTATTGGGGTCTATAGCCCACTGGTGAAAAAGCTTGGCCGGCCTTTACCAGTGGGTTTCAACTTGATTTATGGTGTTTAATGTACACCATAAGTACACCCACCGTCAACACTTTTGGTAAAATGTAGGGGTATCGTACAATTAGAAATACACCACCATGAACAGTCAGACAGTGCCAAGCAAGCTACCAAGAGTCAACGTTTACATAGAGGAGGGGCTAAAACGAAAGGGCGAAAAGTTAGCCAAGAAACGGCTCAGGTCGTTAAGCAATTTACTTGTGTGGCTGTTACAACAGGAGATTGAATCTGCCGAAAAAACTGGAGAGATTGATTCAATTGACGGGCCAAACAATGATGCAAGTGATAATCAGTCAGACGGTGATACAAGCAACGGCAAGTCAGACGACTCAGAGGAGTAAATGAGAGGGTGTCCAGTTTGGATGCCCTTTCAGTTAGGAGAGAAGAATTATGACCAGTTCAGACAATATAGACCAGCGTTTAAGTGCGATTGAGACTGAAATGACCCAACTCAGAGAGGGACAGCAAACCCTAAGCTCTCAACTGGAGAACTTAACCCGCATCTCTATGAGCTTGGTTGAGGTTTCTAGAAGCCAACAACAACAGATTAGTGTTTTGTCCCAACAGGCCGATCGCGATCGTTCAGCATGGCAGGCAGAAATCCGGCAGATTTGGGAGTACCTGTTGAGGCAACGTCCCAACGGAGGTTCATCTAGTTAGACCACATCACACCTGTTAACCTAAGAACAGTTCTTTCCAATTGCTTTCCCCAATAAGGAATGGTGTGATGTTGGCCCCTAGCCGTCATGGTTAGGGGTTTTACTTTGGGGTGTCTACAGGACTG
>NZ_LATL02000160.1 GCF_000972705.2 Limnoraphis robusta CS-951
TTCCTGCATCACCCCGGACTGTCGGCAGCACCCGGTCAGACAGGCATTTCACCAAGAAGCCCTCGGCATAACCTTCTAAATTCAGGCTGGCATTTAAATCACGGTCAACGCTTACACCGCAATTATTACAGTTAAAAACTCGTTCTTTCAGTGGCATTTCTTGAACGTGACCGCAACTTGAACAGGTTTTAGTTGACGGATAAAATCTGTCAGCAAAAACTACTACTGAGCCGTACCACTCGGACTTATACTCGACTTGGCGGCGAATTTCATAAAGAGCAGAATCGGCTATAGCACCCGCTAATTTATGATTTTTCATCATCCCAGAAACATTCAAGTCTTCTAACCCGATGACTGCGTGGTTTTTGCATAGCCATGAGGTTAGTTTGTGAATTGTATCTTTGCGAATGTTAGCCACTCTTTGATGTGCTTTTGCAAGTCTCAGTCTAGCTTGATTCCTGTTGTTAGAACCCTTCTGTTTTCTCGAGAGTTCGCGCTGAAGTCGAGCCAGATTTTTCAGTGCTTTTTTGTGAGCTGCTGGATTGGTAAAAACAGTACCATCTGAACAGGTCGCCAATGCCTTAACTCCAACATCAACACCCAGATAAACTCTTGATTTTACAGTCTGTTCTGGCTCAAATTCGTAGGCTACAGACAGATACCAAGAATCAGCGACTCGACTAATTGTGACTCGCTTTGTGTTGATTTCAGGTAGGGGTTCATAAGTGTTAACCCATCCAATAAAAGGAAGTTTTAACCTCCTCCCTGAAAACCTCATTACTTTGCCACAATTATCGAGAGTAAAGCTATCATTTCTGCCTTTTTTCTTGAACTTAGGATGTTTGGCAATGCCTTGAAAAAATCGGCTAAATGCTTCTCCCAAGTGCATGAAAGCAAATTGATAAACTCTAGAACTTAGGGTTGACTGCCAGGGATAGTTTGGCTTAATGTGATTGGTGTAGAACTTTTTTAGCTTATTCGCAGAAGGTTTTAAACCCTCTTTGTAAGCTTCATTCCACATCGCTAACGCCCAATTCCAAACCCACCTAGAATATCCCGCGTGGGTCGCCATTAAGGTTCTTTGACGGTTGTTAAGTTTGAGTTGGGTTTGAAAGGCTCGTTGCATAGATCTATTATCTGATCTTACAGATAGTACCGTTTTGTACCATAAATCGTCTACTAAGTTACTTCTCTGCGTTCAATGGTAGGAGGGTAATATCAGTTTACAGTTAACAGTGACCAGTGAAGACAGTTATCAGTGACCAGTTTACAGTGACCAGTGAAGACAGTTATCAGTGACCAGTTTACAGTGACCAGTGAAGACAGTTATCAGTGACCAGTTAGCAATCTTGCCTGTTGCCTTTTGCCTGTTGCCTTTTGCCTGTTGCCTTTTGCCTGTTGCCTTTTGCCTGTTGCCTTTTGCCTGTTGCCTTTTGCCTGTTGCCTTTTGCCTGTTGCCTTTTGCTTGTAAACTGTTGACTGTAAAAGCTGTTATAGTATTAGGCGCAAACCTTTGAATTGATCCATCAATGACAGATAGTAAACCTCAAATTCATGTTAACAACTATTCTCCTTCCCTATTAGTTGCTAAGTTACATTGTTACTTCCGAGATTTCTTAGATTACTATGAAATTGAGAAGGGTAGAGTCTTAAGTTCAATGGAAACGGTCGAAGATGAACAAGAACAAGAAGAACTCAGACAAAAACTACAAAAATTAAGTGAACAAATCGCTTATATGGGTGCTGTCAGTGATTCTCTTTCGGCAGCGAATCGACTGCTACACGCTAAAGGAGTTGTTGTTAAGCTGGAGTTAGATGAGGACATTTATAAAATCTACAATTCAACGGAACCATGAAAATACTTGTACTGAATGCAGGTTCTAGTTCTCAAAAAAGTAGTTTATATAATGTTGAGGGAAATACCCTTCCTCAACAACACCCGGAACCGATCTGGGAAGGTAATATTGACTGGACTGCATCCAATGATTTCGGCACTTTGAAAGTCAAAGCCAATGGAATTAAACAGGAAATGAAATTAGACCCCAATAAACGGGTTGAAGGGGTTTCTAAAATGTTGGAGACTTTGACTCAAGGAGAAACTCAAATTCTGGATCAATTATCAGAAATTGATATTGTCGGTCATCGGGTGGTACATGGCGGTTCAGACTATTCAGAAGCCATTCAAATTACGCCTGAAGTTAAACAGGTTATTCACCGTTTAATTACCCTCGCACCGAGCCATAATCCCGCTCATTTAGAAGGAATAGAAGCGATTGAACAGGTGTTACCTGATGTTCCCCAAGTGGCAGTTTTTGACACAGCTTTTCACAGTAAAATGCCGCTATCTTCTGCCGTTTATCCGATTCCTTATCAATGGTTTGAAAAGGGAATTCGGCGCTATGGATTTCATGGAACCAGTCACAAATATTGCGCTCAACGGGCTGCACAACTCTTAGGAAAACCCCTAGAATCTTTACAGTTAATTACTTGTCATTTAGGCAATGGTTGTTCATTAGCGGCAATTCGAGAGGGAATCAGTGTCGATACCACAATGGGATTTACCCCATTAGAAGGTTTAATGATGGGAACTCGGAGCGGTTCAATAGATCCCGCTATTTTGATTTATTTGATGAGAAATCATCATTTTGATGCCGATCAGTTAGATATTTTGTTGAATAAAGAATCGGGCATAAAAGGAATTGTGGGAAGTTCGGGCGATATGCGCTATGTGTTAGAACAAATAGAAAAAGGAGATGAACAGGCGAAACTAGCTTTCGAGATGTTTATTCATCACCTAAAAACATCTATCGGTTCAATGTTAGGAAATCTCACCCGTTTAGATGCGTTAGTCTTTTCGGCTGGAATTGGAGAACATTCCGCCCCGGTTCGAGAAGCAACTTGTGCAGGCTTTGAATTTTTGGGGCTGAAAATCGATGTCGAAAAAGATGCAAAATCACCAATTGATACAGATATTGCAACAGAAGATTCCCCAGTCAGAGTATTAATTATTCATACCGAAGAAGATTGGGCGATCGCCTCAGAATGTTGGCAGATTTTAAAACAAAATTAACCCTTAATCCTTCATCAATAACAAAACACCAAGTCGCGAAAATTAGCTTTCTTTGTGTCTTGGTGTCTTTGTGTTTTTTTCTCCTTAAGCAAAGTTACCTGTTTTGATGAGATGTGCATATTTTTGTGACATCAAACGTAACTAAGGATGCACAAGTTCGATGAACCTGCTAACCTAGAAATAACTTATTTTGTCAGCCTGTAGCTAGCCGTCAAATCCCTCAAATCAACAACCCTCAGAGTCGCCTTTCAGGTTTATCGGTGACTGTCAAAAAATTTAGGGTCAGTATCTGAAAACGTGAATCAATCTGTTGTAATTAACTTTAGTGAAGGAAGCTGTCAACGGGGTTTTCCAAGTGTTGTCGCTCAATTGTGGGAGCAGGATCGCAGCATCAAAACTCAATGGACAGGGAGTTTACCCCCTGCATTAGAACTTGTAGAACGCTTTAAAAAATGGCGATCGCTTTATCCAGTGATGTACAATTATTGTGGATGGCGACAGTCAGAAATTGAGTTTGAAGATGAGGATATCACCCAAGTTTCTGAAGCAGAATTTCAAGCCATTTGTCAGCAATTAAGAACAGGTTTAAACCAGTGGTTGAACTCAGGATCATTCGGACGAATTGAACGCCAAATGCGAACTCATCTGACTCCTGATCAAGAAATTCGCGTAATTCTGCAAACAGAAGATACACAACTGCGACGCTTTCCTTGGCATTTATGGAACTTTTTTGTAGATTATCCTGACGCGGAACTCGCTTTAAGTATCCAACAATTTCAACCCCCAATTTCTAAACCTCGTGAGCGAAAAAAGAAAGTTAGACTGCTTGCTATTTTAGGAAATAGTAAAGGGATTGATGTGCAAACAGATCGCCAACTTTTAGAAAAACTTCCTCATGCGGAAACGGTGTTTTTAGTCGAACCTCAACGTCAAGAATTAGATCGATGGCTTTGGGATGAACAGGGTTGGGATATTCTATTTTTTGCGGGACATAGTTCTTCTTTGGCTGAAGATCAAATGGGAAAACTTGAAATTAATCCTCAAGAATCTATTTCAATTGAACAACTTAAAAATTCACTCAAAGCCGCAATTCGACAAGGATTACAACTCGCTATTTTTAACTCTTGTGATGGGTTAGGATTGGCTCGTGAACTCGCTGATTTACAAATTCCGCAGTTAATTGTGATGCGAGAACCTGTTCCCGATGGAGTGGCTCAAGCCTTTTTAACGAGTTTTTTACCGACTTTTTCGAGAGGAAAATCTTTTTATCTTTCGGTGCGAGAAGCCCGAGAAAAGTTAGAAGCGTTAGAAACACAATTTCCCTGTGCGGGTTGGTTGCCCGTCCTGTGTCAAAATCCGGCGACAACAGCTCCAAATTGGCAACAATTGCGAGATGGAATAAAACCCGAAAAAATTATCCCAAAAGTTTATATTTCTCCGCCTATTTTATTAACAGGTGTGAGTTTAATGGTGAGTGTATTAGTGATTATAATACGAGCTTTAGGGATTTTACAACCCCTTGAACTGAAAGCCTTTGATCAATTGATGCGATCGCGTCCTGATGAGGGAATGGATTCTCGCCTATTATTAATTACCATTACAGGTGCAGATGTGCAAGCACAATCGCCTGAAGAACGTCAAGCTACCTCACTTTCTAATCGGGCTTTAGAACAGTTAATCGAAAAGCTAACTGAGTATCAACCGCGTGCAATTGGGTTAGATATTTATCGAGAAATGCCAACTGAAGCTAACTATAAAACCTTGATTAATTCTTGGCAAAATTCAGATCGATTAATTGGAGTGTGTCGAGTGGGGGAAGATGCAGATAACCCCGGAATTGCAGCCCCACAAGAAATTCCAAAAGAAAATTTACGAGAACGAGTTGGATTTTCTAATACCACAATTGATCCGGATAATATTGTCCGACGTCAACTAATTGGTCAAGCTTCTCCCCAATATTCTTTGTGTCAAGTTGATACCTCTCTTAATTTTCGCTTGGCGTTGCGTTATTTAGCCGATGAAGGGATAACCGATGAAATTACAAAATCAGGAAATGTTAAAATCGGAGAAGCGATTTTTAAGCCCGTCGAACCTCATGCGGGTGGATATCGTTCAATTGATGGGAAAGGATATCAATTTATCATTAATTATCGTGCAACTCAACAAATAGCACCTCAATTCACGTTAGCTGAGGTATTAATTGAAAATCGCCTAACTCCTGAGTTAGTAAAAGACCGAATTGTTTTGATCGGAACGACAGATAAAACCTTTAAAGATATCCATCGTACACCCTTCAGTCAAGGGGATGTTCCCGATATTCCCGGTGTTGTTATTCAAGCCCACATGGTCAGTCAAATTATTAGCGCTGTTCAAGACAAACGGCCTTTAATTTGGTGGGTATCTGAATGGGTTGAATTGCTTTTAATTTTAGCTTGGTCTGGTTTAGCCGCGTTGGAAGTTTGGAAGTTAAACTCACCTCAAAAATTGATGTTGGCAATGACAGGAAGTTTGATATTTCTCTATAGTAGTTGCTACGTTATTCTGTGGCTTTCTGGGGGTTGGATACCTTTAATTCCCTCTGCGATCGCCTTTATTTCTACAGTAACCCTGATTATTATTATTCGCCGACTATTCATATCATGTCCGACTAATCAATAATGATTCTGTAGGGGCGGGTTCAGTCAATATCTTTAGCACTACTGAGA
>NZ_LATL02000161.1 GCF_000972705.2 Limnoraphis robusta CS-951
TTACAATACTATCAAAAAGATATTTTGTCAAACATCTTTACAAATTTTAATAGTATGTTACATTTAGATACAGATAGAAAAAATTTTAGGAGAAAGATATGACAAGTCGTGGTTATAGCATTGAAGAAGGTGGACGTCTGAACAACTTTGCAGTTGAGCCGAAAATGTACGTTGATGACACCCCGAAAACGGGCTTCACTCAGTACGCAGAGAAGCTGAATGGACGTTTAGCAATGATTGGTTTTATCTCATTGATCAGTTTAGAAGCCATCACTGGACAAGGACTTGTAGAATGGTTAACCAGTCTGTAAATTCTCTGTAATTTCAATGCAGATGAATCATCAAAATATCAACAAGGGGGTGTCAGTCTCTAGGTTATTATCTAGAAACTCCCCTTTAGATAGAGTGAAAAAAATGATAAGTTGTTCATAATAGACGAAAAAAGCTACTTTTACAATAGAAGTTTTCTTAACTTATACTCAGAAAAACTTATATTTCTGAGATTTTTTTATGAAAATGAAAAAATGAGTAGCAATTTTTGATCTTAATGTTTAAGATATTCAAGAGTTTGAGTAAAAGCTGTTTTAAAATGCCCCTAGAGGGGATTGTCAAGCTCGGCTTAAGCTTGTTTCCTATACTATTAGAAAGTCCGTAATCTAGCATCAGGGATGAAAAAACAGTTAGTCACCTTTGGAAGTTTAGTTTTTTTGGTTTCAGGAGTCCTGTTGGGTTGTTCTCAAACCCCAACCCCAGAAGCCGGACAACCGCAAACAGAAGCTACCTCAGAAATTCTCGCTCCTACAGGCGAAGTGGGTACGATGCAGTTTCGAGCCAATGGAGAAGATTTTGTTCGTCAAGGCTTCACAACTAAAGACGGTTGGCAAGTCAACTTTGATCACATTTATGTCAACATTTCCGACGCCACAGCCTACGAAACCTTTACCCCCTACGATGCGGAAGCCGGAGGCGAACCCCAAGCCAAACAAACCATTAGTTTAGTCGTAGAGAAAACCGTTGACTTAGCCGCAGGCGGCGAGGATGCGGAAACCATTCTCGTCAACGAAGTCCCAGCACCTCCGGGCCGATATAACGCTTTGTCTTGGAAGATGAATAAAGCCCAAGAAGGGCCAGCCGCAGGCTACACAATGGTTATGCAGGGAACGGCAACAAAGGGTGGCCAAACAGTGCCTTTTACGCTGAAACTTGACCAAGAATTAGCTTTTACTTGTGGAGATTTTGTCGGAGAAAATCGTAAAGGCATTCTGCAACCGGGAGAAACTGCACAGTTAGAAGCAACTTTCCACTTTGATCATTTATTTGGAGATGCTGAAGCCCCGGCTAATGATGAGACTAATACAGGGGCTTTAGGCTTTGAACCGTTAGCAAAAGCCGCTAAAGGATCTTCATTAGATGCCGATTTGGCCACGCTAAAACAGCAACTTTCTTCGGAAGAATATAAGAAACTGATCGCCATTTTGCCGAGTTTGGGTCATGTTGGTGAAGGTCACTGCAAAGAAACTCAGCTTACCGCTCAAAATAATTGAGAATCAACAAGTGATGGCAAGGAAGTAAGCCTTAAGGAGTTAACCTTGAAAAGTTGCAACAAACCAACATTAAAACACCAGAAAGTTCATCATGCTAGATGTAGGAGAGAATGAACATGAAATGGCAATTAATTCTCGGCTTAGTGCTATTTTCGAGTTTAGGTTTATCGGAAAAAGCCTTAGCTCATGGCGTTAAAATTGAACACAATACCACTCAAGCGATTGAGATCAACGCCAAATATGACACGGGTGCGCCCTTAGAAAATGCTCAAGTTACGGTTTATGCACCTGATGACCCGACAACGCCTTGGAAGCAGGGAACAACGGACAATCAGGGGAATTTTATGTTTACCCCTGATCCCTCTAAAATTGGGTATTGGGAAGTAAAAGTGCGGCAAGCAGGGCATGGGGGTTTGATTAGTATTGCAGTAGGAAACAATACAAATAATTCTCAAGTTTCTGCTGCTCAACCAACTGAAAATAAAAACGAACAGAGTTCTTTTTATTCAAAAACAAGTCAAGGATTAAGTCCCATTCAGAAAGGGTTAATGATTGGCTCGATCCTGTGGGGATGTGTGGGAACGGCTTTATTTTTCTCCAAACTAAATCTCAAACATTCACCCGTTGAGGATACCCCAAATGTTCGACAACAAGAATCAGAAAGCTAAATCAGAAGAATAAATTAATCGTATAATCTCATGCACATTTCAGAGGGAATTCTCCCGGCTCAAGTCTGCATTGGAGGATATGCGATCGCGGGTTTAGCGACGTGGTATTCTCTGAAACAGATTAATAGACAAAATAATCCGACTGATGGAGTCCCAAAAGCTGCTTTATTGACGGCTGCTTTCTTTGTTTCCTCTAGTATTCACATTCCTATTCCTCCCGCGAGTGTTCATTTAGTTCTGAATGGTTTATTAGGTGCAGTATTAGGTTATTATGCGTTTCCGGCGATTTTAATTGGTCTATTGTTTCAAGCCGTGATGTTTGGACATGGAGGGCTAACAACACTAGGAATTAACGCCATCATTATGGGTGTTCCCGCGATCGTTGCCGCTCAAATTTTTCAGTTTCGCAACAGCATCGGACATCGACTGAAACCGACTGTTTCCCTGAATCTTTTTGGATTTTTAGCGGGTGCAGCAGGTTTAGGACTTGCAGCTTTGCTATTTTTTGGGTTAACCATTACAAATATTCCTTCAGGTTTTGATGCTCAAGCTGAACAAACTGCTATTTTGGCGTTAATGTTTGCTCATATTCCATTGATGGGAATAGAGGGCGTTTTTACTGCAATGGTGGTTAGCTTTTTACAACGAGTTAAACCCGAACTTTTACCCAGTTAGGATAAAGCATGAGATTGGCACTGGATGAGTATGCACACCTCAATTCACCGATTCATCGTTGGCATCCGCAGTATAAACTGATCGGGTTATTTGCTTTAATGTTTGCATTTGCTACCGTTGAAGATGTGCGTTTACTTCCGGTGATATTAACCCTGACAGCTCTTTTATATCTATTGTCGCGATTGCCGTTATCTTTTCTGCTCATTCGATTACGTTATCCAGGTATTTTTTTGTTGGGTCTTATCGCCGTATTACCTTTTTTTTCCGGTCAAACCATTCTCTGGCAATGGGGAATAATTACCTTACGACAAGAGGGACTTTTAGCCATTGTTTTGATTGTTGGTCGGTTTTTAGCTATTTTTATCACGGGTTTGGTTCTGTTTGGTACGGGTTCGTTTTTGAACCTAATTAAAGCCATGCGATCGCTCGGTTTATCTCCCATTTTAGCCGATATGATGTTGTTATCTTATCGCTATTTATTTGAACTGGCTTATCAACTGAATACCATGCAACGGGCTACCCGACTGCGAGGTTTTCAACCGACAAAATTGAGTAGGCGAAATATGGAAGTCTACGCAGCTTTAGCGGGAAGTTTGCTGGTTCGGAGCTATCAACAATCTCAGGAGATTTACAAAGCTATGCAATTGCGGGGATATGGTGCGTCTATGAAATCTCATCGTTCAAAAGGGAGTTTAGATGTTTACAGTGCGATCGCTTTAATGATCAGTTTAGGAATCGTCGGTGGACTGATTACATTAGAAATTTTATTATGAATTTAGAGGAATATCAAACCTTGAGTCATACAACACCCGAACAACTACATCATTCTTCGAGAGAATTGGCAACTGACAAAAGGGGAATTGTTGTTCAAAATTTGGTCTTTAGTTATCCGAATCAAGATCCCGTTTTGCAGGATATTTCCTTTACCCTTAGCCCCGGCGAACAAATTGCCCTACTCGGAAAAACGGGAACTGGAAAAAGTACCTTGATGGAAAATTTGGTTGGGTTAAAACAACCAAAATCTGGTACAATATGGATACAAGGAATATCTCTAGAACCGAAAAATTTATTTCAAGTGCGGCGTCATATTGGATTTGGTTTTCAAGAACCGAATGATCAACTCTTTATGCCCACGATTTTAGAAGATGTGATTTTTGGGCCTTGTAATTATGGCGTTTCCCCAGAAGAAGCCCAAGAACAAGCCTATCAACTGTTAGCCGATTTTGGACTCGCAGATGTCACGAACCGTCCCGTACATGAACTTTCTGGGGGACAAAAACGGTTAGCGGCGTTGGCGGCAATTTTGGCCTTGAACCCTTCGATTTTGATTTTGGACGAACCAACGAATGGCCTTGATCCTTGGTGGCGTCGTCATCTGGCTGAGATTTTACCCGAATTACCCGTAGAAGTGCTGTTAATTGCGTCTCATGATCTCAACTGGGTTAGGAGAGTCACCCAACGCGCAATGGTGCTACAACAGGGTAAAATTTTAGTAGATATGCCAACCGAACAATTGCTGCAAGATTCCTCGGTGTTAGAAAGCTGTGGCTTACCGTTAGATTATTAAGGCTATCTTAATTTGTAAATAGGTGATTGTGCTGATGTCCAATTTGAGAAGTTTACAAATAACGAAAATAACTAGCGATCACAGCTAAAAGACTGCTAATCTTGTCTCTACTGCTAGCAGGATAATGATTCTGCTGGTTTATCATTATGTTTTGATGTCATCTCAGGAGGCTAATATGCCCGATCCTAAAATAGAAACCACAACAACCCCTTCTTCTGTCGAAGTGAAAACTACATCTGTAGACCCCTTGACACAAGCTACACTTGACGAACAGACAACGATGACTCAGTTTGACGAAATCAAAGCCAAAGTCGTTGAAGTCCTCGCTGAATTGCCTGCTTACGTCTCAGGTTTCTTCGGGGAATACCAGAAACCGATCATCACAATTTTGCTGATTATAGCGGCAATTGTGTCTGTGAGAGTTCTGTTTGCAGTGATTGATGCCCTCAATGATATTCCTTTACTTGCACCAACCTTTGAGTTAATTGGTATGGGATATTCGGCTTGGTTTATCTATCGCTATTTGTTGCGGGCTTCCAACCGTCAAGAATTGTCCCAAGAAATTCAAGCTTTCTGGGAACAAATTAGCGGAAAATAGTTCTCATCCCTTATTATTTCGACGGTTTGGAATCACAAACTCTATTTTAAATCTCCATCTTGATCAAAAGGGTGGGGATTTTTTACAGTCAAAAAAACACCAAGAGTAAATCTTAGTGTCTTTGTGTCTTCGTGGTTAATTTCTTCATAAAACATTTGATTCTCTCCGGGTTGATCTCTTAATATTCCAAATCTTATGAAATCAAGGCTTTAAAATCTCCATCACATTGTTGCAAACTCCGTAAACTTTCGTTCTTCCGGTGGATAAAACGCTAAAACAATATCTTCTTTAGGAACTCCTAAATTTAAGAGTTCAGTCACAATTCCTTCCTCTGTCCAATCTTGTTCAATATAAATCTTCTCATTTTTGATCCGGATATGAACTTGAATATGTCTAGTTTGTTTTTTTCCTTCCCACCCTAAAAACAACCATATATAGTGATTATGTTGATCATCAAACACTAAGCAACTTTCATCAGTAAGATTTGATGAGTCAGAAACCCAGTCATGGTATTCTGTCAAAATTCGTTTAATGAAAGTGCGATATCGTTCTAGTTTATCCATTGCAAGATTTCCTCAAGTTCTATACTAAAAACAATTAAGAGTATCTGGTTTATTTGAACAACCTCTTGAATAGAGTCTCGTTTAAAGAAGTTTTCATAAATGCTTTCTTTAATTGCTAGATAAATTTGATAGTCTGGGGCTGTTAAATTAATTAAATTACGATATAAAATATATTGACCTAGAGCATTTTCAAAATCTCTCATGGGCGAGGGACTAATGAAACTTTTGATTTCAACGACAATTTTATAGCCACTTCGTTCAGCAGAAATAGGACGTTCAGCCGCTAAATCAGCAAATAACTCTGCATCTTTATAGAGAATTTTATAAGGATCGGCTGTAATTGTCCAACCCTCTTTAATTAAAGCATTTTTTACCGCATTATGGTAAATATCTCTAGCAGGCATGATCCTCCTGTTCCTTGTTTATTGCGGGAGGGTTTACCCCACTTTCAATTATACTACTTTTACTGTGAAAAATCGATATGCCCTGAGAGAATTGATCAAGTTGTGCTGCAATATCTTGAGTTGTATCAATTGAGGTAACATAAGCTTTTTCTACTTCTGTCAAAACTTCTGAGGCTTGTTGTTGACTCTCTAATAAATCAACCGTCGCATCGGTAATATCTCCCTTTCTCTGTTGTAAACGCGATCGCAAAATCTCCATCGGTGCCACACATTCTAATATATTCAAAGGCAGTTGATCAAACTCACATTGTTTGATTACTGTTTCTCGTAACTGTTGCTGATCATATTTAGCATCTAGAATCACTGTGAACCCTTGTTTTGCTAAAATTATCCCCAAGTCTAACAACCGTTTATAGGTGTTTTGTGTCATTTCTGCTGTATATAAAGCTTCTGTCCCTCGTTCATTTAACGGAATTTTGCCTAACTGTTTTCTAACCGCATCTGAACGAATTTGAATCCCGTTTAAACGTCTGGCTAACTGTCTAGCAACTGTACTTTTTCCCGAACCTGACAAACCCGACATCATTATAATTCGTCCTGGTTTTTGCTGTGTATATTGCCAAGCGAGTTGATAATATAAAGCCGCTTCTTTTTGAATCTCTTGTTTTTTCTCGCTAGAAATCTCCGATTCATCTAACATCATTGAATTCACTTTCGCCCGTACATAGGCTTGACGACAGAGATAAAACGGTAATATTTGTAATCCTTCCCAATCTCCGGTTTGTTCAATATAAGTATTTAAAAATTGACAACTCAAATCAGAACGTTCTCGTGCATCTAAATCCATCACTGTAAATCCGATATCATACATGACATCAACAAAGCGAAATTCTTCGTTAAATTCAATCCGATCAAATAACATCACTTCATCTTTCCATAAAAACATATTTTTTAAATGTAAATCTCCGTGACACTCTCGAATCCAATTTTGTTCGATTCTGCTTTGAAAGAGAGATTCATTTTCTTTAAAAAATTTATCGGTGAATTGCTTTGTTTCTTCGTATTGTTGTTGAGTTTGAACAAAGCCAATATATTGAGCCGTTTGATTATAGTTTTGTTCAATCGCTTGACGAATTTTAGGGATTTCTCCAAATTGACGAATATAATCATTGGTTGGGGCGTTGAGATGAAAGAGAGCAACTTTTTTCCCCAGTTGAGTCAGATGTTCTAAAGTCAGTTTTCCCTGTTCAAACAAAGTAATCAACAGATTATCTTGCGGAAACTGACACATTTTTAACGTATATTCTACGATGTTAGTTTCTTCTCCCAGTTGAAAGCGATCGCCAACTTGAGAAATCGGTAAAACTTCTAAATAAAACTCTGGGGCTAGCGGTTGATTTAAACGCAGTTCTTCTTGACAAAAATGTTGGCGGTTTGTTAAACTAGAAAAATCTAAAAATTCAAAATTAACTGATTTTTTAATTTTATACGCATAATCCCCCGTGAGCAGAATAAAAGAAATATGAGTTTGGATTAATTGAATCGGTTCAGTAACCGGATGAGGATAAAACGACGGTTGTAACATCTGCTGAATTAAAATCGGAAGAGAAGAATCAGTCATATTAACAACTCCTGATCGGCAATTATTTTCAGTTTAGACGTTGATTGAATTTACCTCAAACACAGAATTTGATATGATGGGTGACAAAGTTTAATCAGTTCTCAACCCAGATCCCATGACAGAAGATAATCAAGCCTCAAAGTCCATAAATGTTTTTGGTGTCGGAAATGCCTTGCTAGATATTTTGGCATTAGTTGATGATGATTTTATTCAAAACCATAGCCTAAATCGAGGCGCGATGACCTTGATGGATGCCCAAAACCAAGGTAAACTATTACAACAGTTAGAAAATCAATCTCTAGAATTGCGTTGTGGGGGTTCTGCGGCGAATACAATGATCGCGATCGCCCAAAGTGGAGGAAGCGGTTACTACACGGGAAAAGTCGCAGAAGACACCAACGGCGAATTTTACCGTCAGGATATGGTAGCGTTAGGAATTGGGTTTGAAGTTGATCCCGATCTCCACTCAGAAAACCCTACCGGAACTTGTTTAGTCTTGACAACGCCCGACGCCGAACGAACCATGTGTACCAACTTAGGGGTTTCAACTCGGTTATCCGTTAGTGATATTAATACCGAACATTTAAGTCGTTGTCAATATAGCTACGTTGAAGGCTATCTTTGGGATGCGCCCGATCCTCGCAAAGCCTGCATAGAAACAATGGAACAATCTAAACGTCATGGTGTCAAGGTGGCGTTTACATTTTCTGATGGGTTTTTATTAGATCGCTTCACCGATGATTTTCATCAATTAGTTTCAGAATATTGTGATGTGATCTTCTGTAACGACTCAGAAGTGCGTCATTTTTTTCAAAGTGAATCTTTAGAAGATTGCGCCACTAAACTCAGTAAAATTGTTGATTTAGCCTTTATTACCAATGGAGAAAAAGGCTGTTTAGTCGTCGAAAAGGGAAATATTATCCCCGTTGCAGGATTTCCCGTTAAACCCATTGATACAGTTGGCGCTGGAGATGCGTTTGCGGGAGGGGTTCTTTATGGACTGACTAACGGTTTAACAACATCACAAGCCGCCCGTTGGGGGAATTATCTCGGTTCGTTAGTCGTACAAATTCATGGCCCCCGTTTAGCCACATCTCCCGCAGATCAGCTACAAACTGTTATCGCCGGATAAAACCTCACCCTAACCCTCTCTATCCCCCCTGCCCCCCTTGGAAAAGGCAGGGCTGTTTCATTCTCGACCCGAAATTTGATGACCTAACCCCC